>JAGPVK010000349.1 GCA_018067055.1 Sphingomonadales bacterium
TCCTTGGCGATCAGTTCCACGACATTGTAGAAACGGTCGATATTGTCAGGCGTCAACTGGCTCTGGGCGCCAATATAGCCACCCGATTTGAAATCGACGGGCCAGCTGTTCATGACCTGAGGGCTATAGCTTGCGCCCTGCTGGGAGCGGAGAATTTCGAACAGCCGGTCGTTAAAAATTGATGTCAGCACTTCCAGCTTGCGGCTTTCCCGCACATTTTCCAGACCACCACCAGTCGGCCAGGCGACCATTGCCGCGGCCCGTTCCTTGTCACCTTTATGAACCAGAATTTCCGGACCAGCCTGGGGTGACGGGAATTTTGGGGATACAATTTCTGCCGACACCGCTGCCGGCTGGCGCGATTTCAATGCGCCGAATGTCTTTAGAATGGAGTCGACTGCCTGATCCCGGTCAAAATCACCAAATAACATCAGTTCGACTGGTCCGCTGGCAAGTATCGGTTTCCAGAATTGTTTGAAATTCTTGGCAGTCAGCTTCGCAAAATCGGCTTTGTCGGGAGTCTTCCAGCGCGGATCCTTGCCACGCACCAGCCATTCCAGATCGCGCTCCAGAACCGCCTGCGGTGATCCGGAAAAACTGTCATAGCCGATCAGGGCGGCTGCCTTGCTGCGGATCACGGGAGCCGGGTCCCAGCGAGGAAATGCCAGTTTCGCAGCCATCAGATGCAACTGGTCTTCAAGGTCGGTCGGCCTTGTATCGGCGCTGATCTCGAATGCATCATTATCGATATCGAAACCCAGACCGATCCTGCGACCGGTGGTAATCTTGTCGAGTTCCTCCTGCCCGAGCTCACCGACACCGCTTGCCATCAGCGCCAGCGCACCGGACCATGCCAGTGTTTCTTCCTGCGAGGAAAGGCCGCTATAACCATTGCCGAAACGAACATTGACCATGATCTTGTTGCGTTCGGCGTTGTTGGGGAACAGCAGCACCCTGACGCCATTGGTCAGTTCCAGCTGTTCCACTTCAAAGCGTTCAATTTTCCGGGATGATTTGATGGCACCCTTTTTGCCAATTTTCTTGAGCGATTCAAATCCGATATCGGACTGGGCAACGCGGACGTCGCTAGCCGCATCGACAGTGCTGCGCAACGCCTTGGCCAGCCTGACCTTGGCGTTGTCGACCAGATCAGGCGACGTCAGCAAAGCGCGGGTGGAGACTCCGGAGAATAATTTGCGGGTCGAATCGAGCAACCGTTCCGGTGTGTAAAGATCCCGCATTCCGCGAAACACATCGAGCGCAACCTGCGGCGTTGCCACGGTTTCGTGGATATCGACGGCATTGATGATATCATCGGCCTGTTTCCGCGCGGCTTCGGTTTGATAGCTTTCCACGCCGATCGCCAGTGCCGCATCAAATTCGGCAATCTCGCGAGCAATATCCGGTTCGGAAGGCGCTTTTGTCGTCGCATCGGCAATCACCGCCCGGACGTCCTTGAGCGCAGCTTCCCAGTCTTCGCCCAACGGGACGATGCTGATAAACGTGCCGTCAATCGAGCGGCTGACATCATCATGCCCAACGCTTGCCTGCAAATAGCTGCCACCGGCTCTCGCCCGTGCTTCCAGTCGGCGATTGATCAGCTGTAACGCCAGCAGGTCGATCAGAATCTGCTGATTGTAAACGATAGTATCTTCGACCTGCTCCCAAGGCCGGGCAACGACCATCGAAATGAACCGGGGCAAGGTCGGCTCGACAACAACCTGGCTGATATCGGCGATATCCTGCGGTTGACCGAAATCCGGAATGACTCCCGCCTCGCCTTTCCCCTGCCATTGGGCAAAATGCTTGTTTAGCAGTTCCACGAATAGCGCCGGATCACCATCGCCGGCGATGACGATCACGGTCTTTTCCGGGCGATACCAGCGCTGATGGAATAGCTGCAGCATCTGCGGTGTGGCGGCGCCCAACGCTTCCGGCGTTCCTATCGGCGCGCGGTCGGCCATCAACTG
Organism: Sphingomonadales bacterium; assembly: GCA_018067055.1. Lineage (GTDB taxonomy): Bacteria > Pseudomonadota > Alphaproteobacteria > Sphingomonadales > Sphingomonadaceae > Parasphingorhabdus. The sequence goes on from JAGPVK010000349.1 coordinate 1,971, forward strand.
CCCGGCGAAAAATAATTCCCGTGTCGCATTTTGCACCTTGGTCTGGGGACCCGCGCGTTCTGCCAGTTCTGCCAGCACCACCGGACGCTCGGCATTGACGGCGTTGATGCTCAGTCCTGGCGAACTTACCATACCCGATAATATTTTCAGACTTTCGTCGAGGCTGGTTTTGTTCGCATTGGGCAGATCAAGCTTGTACACGGTTTGGGTAGGCGTGGTCTCTGCATTGCTGTCGCTGCCGAATGTTGCGCCCAGACGCTGCCAGACCCGTTTTGCTTCACCATCTGGCACATGCGTCGAGCCACGAAAGGTGAGATGCTCCATGAAATGGGCAAATCCCTGTTCTTCCTCGGTTTCCATCAGCGAACCCACATCGACCCGCAACCGGATTGACACCTGGCCCGGCGGCACGCCATTGCGCTTCACTGCGTAGCGCATGCCATTGTCGAGTTCCCCGAACGTCCAGGTCTTATCGACCGGAATGTCGCTGTTCTTGTAGAGCCAGGGAACTATCTCATCGCTTTTCCTGTCCTGTGCGACAGCGCTGCCAGGCACCGCCAACAGGCAGAAAAGCAAAACAAAAAAGGACAGAAAGGACGTTGCGGGGAAGGTCAATGGTTTCATGCTGCGGATATAAGCAGGGCTAATCTTACTGGCCAGTGAATATTCCTGATATTCTTGCGCCGCAGCGCACGGCTTGCATGTTTAGCCCTTGATCGATCGGCATATAATCGCCAGATAACATCTATGTTGATTGAAACTGAAAAAACACCAAACCCCTCGACCCTGAAGTTCCTGCTCGGGCAACCGGTCATGACTGACGGAACGCGCGACTTTGCGTCGCCGGAAGATGCCGAGATATCGCCTCTTGCAGAAGCTTTGTTCACGCTCGGTGATGTAACCGGCGTGTTCTTCGGTTCGGATTTCATTTCCGTGACCTGCGGGCCGGGCGCCAACTGGAGCGATCAAAAGCCGCAGGTGCTGAGCATCCTGCTCGACCATTTCTCGGCCGGTCTGCCTCTGTTCAAACCGGGCAGCGCGGGCGACATCGTCGTGCCACCGGAAGAGGAAGTCCATGATGACCCGGAAGATGCCGATATCGTCGCACAGATCAAGGAACTGATCGAAACCAGAGTGCGGCCAGCGGTCGCCAATGATGGCGGCGATATCATCTATCGCGGCTTCAACAAGGGCACGGTATTTCTCAAGATGCAGGGCGCCTGCGCCGGATGCCCCTCCTCCACAGCGACGCTGAAACATGGCATCGAATCTCTGTTG
>JAGPVK010000360.1 GCA_018067055.1 Sphingomonadales bacterium
GGGCGCCATGCACAAATGGCCTCCAGAATGCTAGCGTCCCTGTAGATCGCGCAGCGCAACTGGTTGCGAAATCCCAACAATCGACTCTAGATTTTATCTGGTTTGATGGCTGGAACTGGATTGAAATAGAGCGGTCGAAAGAAACCAACTGCAACGCTGCCATTGGATCATTCGCGACCAGTTCCGGCATGATCAACGAAAATCGTGAAGAAGTCATTCAGGCGCGGGACCTCCACGCAGAGGTCCCGCCGAAAAATTCATGCTCACAGATCATCTCTCAATTTACCGCAGCTCCAAACACCTAGAACTTATAGGATATATTCGCTCCGGCGGTTCGTGGAGCGCCGTATTGGCTCGTCCAGCCCACGCTCGTATTGAGCGCCTGTGTCCGGTAAAGGTGGTCGAAGACATTCTTGACCCAGACTGACGCTCGCCAGTGGTCGGCCAGGGATACACCGATTTCGGCATTGCCGAGGAAATACCCGCCCTCCACAGCTTCCGCAGGACTGCGAACGATATCGAACCGTACACGGCTCTGATAGTTACCCGAGAGAGTAATGTCCGCTATGGCGCGATCCGAAAGCGACCACTCGTATTTCATCCGGCCATTGAGTGTAAGGCGAGGAGAATTTGGCAGAACACTGCCCTGGGTCACACCGGCAACCACCGATTTGGTGACCTCGGTATCGATCATGCCTACCCCGAAACGGACGTCGAGACCCTCGGTGGGCCGCCAGCGGGCGTCAGCTTCGATACCCTTCACCCGCGCATCGCCGACATTTGCAATGCCAAACAGCACACCAACCGGTGAATCGAACAACGGACCATAAATCTGGGCGTCGCTATATTCATAGTCAAACACGGCAGCATTGAGTTGAAAATTGGAGAACAGCCGCGTCTTGATGCCCAATTCATATGCGGTCAGCTTTTCATCACCAAAGGGTTGGAGCACCGTTGGATCAAAGGTTAGCTGCCCCTGAAAGCCGCCGGATTTGAAGCCTCGGCTGATACTCGCATAAAGCAGCGTGCGATCACCCGCCTGATAGTTGAGACCAATCTTGCCTGAAACGTTCGAGGTTGAATAATTGTTCGTTACCGGCGCAAACAGGTTTGAACAGGTTCCGGCTGCACACAGAAATGTCGTCGCCTGATCAAATGTCTTTTCTTCCTCCGTATAACGCAGTCCGCCGACCAGGGTCAGATTAGGCGCAAATGTCCATTCCGCGTGCATGAAGGCCGCGTAGGCATCGGTGCGCTGGCGATATGTGTTGCCAATCGTATCAAGCCCGGCAAGACCAAAGAGCGGCAGCAGGTCGGGCGAATAAAACGCATCGCGCGTATTCACCTTGTCGTGCGAGTAAAATGCACCACCGATCAGTTCGAGGCCGTCACCGTGATAGGCCAGACGAAGCTCCTGAGAATATTGATCGATGCTGTTGTCATAAGTGGCGTCAAGATAGCGCACCGAGGTCCCGTCAGTATCTTCGACATGCAATCTGGTGAAATGTTCATATGCGCTGATCGAAGTCAGCGTCACCTGGGGACTGATCGACCAATTGCCCGTGAGCGATATGCCGCTGGATTCCAGTCTCATGTACGGATCGACCCCTGCTCCCGACACACGCGGCATGCTGGCAAATGCGTCTTCTTCGGTGGTGAGGATGTTGTCGGCCTTGTAGAGGGTAACATCTGACCGGTCATAGCCCTTGTGGGCGTTCAATAGCAGGTTAAAGCTGTCGCTGGGTTCCCACTGCAATTGCAGCCTGCCATTGGTGCGATCAACTTTGCCGATGCGATTGCCCGTCACATAGTTGGTTTGCGGTCCGGAGCCTGGTTGAACCGTCTGGAGGGCGAATCTGGCGGTAAGAGTGGATGTCAGCGCACCACCGACGGCTCCATCGATATGCCAACTGTCATAGGTTCCGTATCCGGCTTCAATCTGCACATCAGTGACGTCCGAAGGCTTGCGGCTAATGATATTGACGGCTCCGGCTGTGGTATTGCGGCCGTAAAGATCCCCCTGCGGTCCCTTCAGAATCTCGACCCGGTCGATATCGAAGAGTCCAAAAGACAACATGGCGGGCGATACCAGATAAACATTGTCGACATACATCCCTGCAGCCGGATTGTTGTTTGCTGCATAGTCATTCAGGCCAATCCCGCGAATACTGACATTGACAACGCTGTTGGCCAGCACATTCTTGATCTGCACATTTGGCGTGATCGCCGCCAGATCGACGATCGATTGCGTGCCGGCAGCTTTCAGGTCGCTTCCGGTCAAAACGTTGATCGTTACACCGACATCATCAGCGCGCTGTTCGCGCCGCTGGGCAGTGACGACTATTTCTCCCAGACTATCGTCAGGCACAACTGCTTCCGCCTGACTGGTGGCCGTATCTTGGGCAAATGCCGGCGAGGCACAAGCCAGACTACCGACCGCGATGGCAAGACTGCTGGTGGTACGGATGTAATTCCTGGTCATGATATTCTTCCCCCTATATATTGATTGATGGATAGCCCTTGAGATCCTTTGACCTCGGTTGTGCGAAGGTGCGTTTGCTGTGCGTCAGGCCGGCACGGACGATTCCAGCGGCGATGCAGACGGTCGCCGGGATCGGGTCAATCACCGGCAAACTATAACCTCTCGACTGCAAGGCCGCATCGATCGCCTCGGCGCAGCCGAGAAACCCCGTGCAACCCAGAACGATCGCATGCGCACCATCATTTTCGACCGCGGCCAAAGATGCCTTTGCCAATTCCTCGGTCAGTTTTTCAGGGGCCGTTTCGAGTTCCAGTACCGGTATATTTATAACCCGCACCGAAGCCAGCTTGTCGCTCGTGCCATAAATCTTGGCCAGATTCTCGAGCATCGGAACCACGGAATCGAGCACGGTGACGACACTATACCTGTGACCCAACATTGCCGCGAGGTGCATCGAGGTTTCCGAAGGCCCAAGCACCGGGATCGAGACGACTTCCCGCGCAGCTTTGAGGCCGGGGTCCCCCATACAGTCGATTATGATTGCATCCGCGCCGGATCGCTCGGCGGCGATTGCTTCCGCCACAATGCCGGGCACCGACATGGCTTCGTCGAATTCGCATTCAATCGACACCGGGCCAGTGGCAATCAGGGATTGCGTGATCGAAAGGTCGGCGCTGTTGAGCGCGGCAACGTCTTCAAGTGTCCGCACACCTTCGGTTACGATCGGTGTAATAAGGTGGATACGCATCAGATTAGATCCTTTATGAGCTTAGCCAAGGGTATATATTGTTCGTCGAGCCCGAAACATTTCGGTCCGACCACATCGAGTGCGCGTGCGGTGGTGAGAAGTGGCGGCGCGCTGCAAGCGACCACTGCAACCCGCTGCCCATAGGCAAGACGTTCGGTCGGAATGGCGTGAGCGGTTTCGACATCAACAATCGTGACAAGGTCGGGGACCACGCAGCGGAGCTGGCCGTCGACGGTTACAAGCAGGTTTTCGTTCTGGAACTTCAATTCCGCAGTTCCCGATCCGGTCATCGCCGAGATCGAACAATTGCCGAAAACCCATCCCCTCGACGTATCGCGTTCGAGGCCTGTGATCTTTCCCTGAAAGACGACCGCAGCATCCTTGTAATATTCGTGCCCGCGCAGCGCCGCGACCAGCCGCTCCAGTGGCGACAGCGGATCGGAGCTTCGGGCAATTGCCTCGCCGATTGCAATCGCCCCCGAGAGCGTTTTGGGAATCGTTGCGCGCCGCGCTTCAACCCCGGTCATCGGATAGCAGGACATGCACACGCTGGCTCCCATTGCAGCGGCAACGGGACGGGCCAGCTCCTCCGCCTTGAGCCCCGTAGTGGTCTGATAGAGCACGCTGTTGCCATGCTCGTCAGCAATCGTGAGCGGCGCGCAGGCTACCCCTTCGATATTGAAACTCGTCATCTGGAGAGCTGGAAAGGCGCGTCCCATCCCGTCCCCATCAACGATAGGAAGCCCGCGCATTGCCGCGTAAGCAACCGGCATCATCGAATTGCAGCCGCCGATTTCGGCGGAGATGATTGCGCTGGCCTGCCTGTCCAGAAATCGCTCAAGAGTTGCTACCGCCCGATGTTGATCTTCGATCGAGAAAAGCTTTTCAATCATGACCGTGGGCGCACCCATTGCGGCAGCGATAAAAATATTGTCCTCGTCCTTGAGCTCATCGACCGAAATGACTGGAACCGGCCCATATTCGGCAATGGCTTCACGGCACAATAGCGAACCGAGATACGGATCACCACCTCCGCCGGTGCCAAGGA
>JAGPVK010000483.1 GCA_018067055.1 Sphingomonadales bacterium
TCCCGGCCAACTTCCTCGACGTAGGCGGCGGCGCGACCAAGGAAAAGGTCACCGCAGCGTTCAAGATCATTCTTGCCGATCCGGCGGTCGAAGGCATTCTCGTCAATATTTTCGGCGGCATCATGAAATGCGACATCATCGCCGAGGGCATTGTTGCTGCGGCGAAAGAAGTCGACCTGTCGGTACCGCTGGTCGTGCGTCTCGAAGGCACCAATGTCGAAAAGGGCAAGGAAATCCTTGCCGGCAGCGGCCTGCCGATCGTGTCGGCCGATGATTTGGGCGATGCTGCGAAGAAGATTGTCGCACAGGTTAAAGCAGCGGCCTGAGACAAAGAGGAACAGGTCCCGTTCGTGCTGAGCCTGTCGAAGTACGAACTTGCGCGCTCCCCAGTCCTTCGACAGGCTCAGGACGAACGGAGCGTTGGGTAAAAGACGCAATGCTGCACCGCAGCGCAAACTTGACGTTTACGTGAACGTAAGCTAAGACGCATGAGAAATTAGAAGAAGGAAACAGCAATGAAAATCCTGGTGCCCGTAAAACGGGTCATAGATTATAACGTGAAACCACGGGTCAAATCCGACGGCAGCGGCGTCGATCTCGCCAATGTCAAAATGTCGATGAACCCGTTTGACGAGATTTCGATCGAAGAAGCCATTCGCCTGAAAGAAGCAGGCAAGGCTGAAGAAGTCATCGCCGTTTCGGTTGGTCCGCAAAAGGCGCAGGAAACCCTCCGCACCGCGCTCGCCATGGGTGCAGACCGCGCTATTCTGGTGGTTACCGACGAAGAAGTCGAACCACTCGCTGTCGCCAAGATCCTCGCCAAGATCGTTGCCGAAGAAGCACCGAAGCTGGTGATCTGCGGCAAGCAGGCGATCGATGACGATTCGAACCAGACCGGTCAGATGCTCGCAGCCTTGCTCGGCTGGGGCCAGGGCACTTTTGCCAACACCGTCGAACTCGACAGCGACTCCATCACCGTCAAACGCGAAATCGATGGCGGCCTGCAGACGGTCAAGCTGAACCTGCCCGCCGTGGTCACCACTGACCTGCGCCTCAACGAACCGCGCTATGCGTCACTGCCGAATATCATGAAGGCAAAGAAAAAGCCGATGGATGAAAAGACGCCAGCCGATTACGGCGTCGACATCAGCCCCCGTCTGACCACCATCACCGTCACCGAACCGCCGGTTCGCCAGGCTGGTGAAAAGGTTGAAGACGTCGATGCGCTGGTCGCGAAACTCAAAGCTGTGGGAGCCATATAATGAAAACGCTCGTACTCGTAGAACATGACAACAGTAACATGAAGGACGCGACGCTGGCCGTGGTCACCGCCGCATCGCAACTGGGCGAAGTCCACGCTCTGGTGATCGGCTCCGGCTGTGCCAGCGTCGGCGAACAAGTCGCCAAGGTCGCCGGTGTCTCAACCGTCCATGTCGCCGACGATGCCTCGCTCGCCAACCAGCTCGCGGAAAACGCCGCGCCGCTGATCGCCAGCCTGATGGAATCGCACGACGCGTTTCTCGCGCCCGCCACCACCACCGGCAAGAATATCGCCCCGCGCGTCGCAGCCCTGCTCGACGTCATGCAGATCAGCGACATTCTCTCGGTCGAAAGCGAAGACACGTTCACCCGGCCGATCTACGCCGGCAACGCGATTGCCACCGTGAAATCTTCGGACGCCAAGAAAGTCATCACCGTCCGCGGCACCGCTTTTGACAAGGCAGCCACCGAAGGCGGCTCGGCATCAATCGAAGGCGTCACCGGCGCCGGCGAATCCGGCCTGTCGAGCTTCGTCAGCGAGGAAATCGCCAAGTCCGAACGCCCTGAACTGACCAGCGCCAAGATCATCGTCTCCGGTGGCCGCGCGCTCGGTTCCTCGGAAAAATTCGAGGAAGTCATCACGCCATTGGCCGACAAGCTCGGCGCCGGCATCGGCGCCTCGCGCGCCGCGGTCGATGCGGGCTATGTCCCGAATGACTATCAGGTCGGCCAGACCGGCAAGATCGTCGCTCCGGAAGTCTATATTGCGATCGGCATCTCCGGCGCGATCCAGCATCTCGCCGGCATGAAGGACAGCAAGATCATCGTCGCGATCAACAAGGACGAAGACGCACCGATTTTCCAGGTCGCGGATATCGGTCTGGTTGCGGATCTGTTTAATGCG
>JAGPVK010000387.1 GCA_018067055.1 Sphingomonadales bacterium
CTGCCCCCCATCGCCAAATCAAGCCACCAACCACCACACCAATGCCACAACCCCCGCAGCCAGCAAAACATGCACCGCTCCGAAAAACAGCTTGATATTGCGGATCATCTTGCGGAAGCTGGCGCTATCATTGACATGGGGAAAGTCGGTGTCGGGCACTTCCTTGCCGAGAAAGGCGCACAGCGGTTCCCAGCCATCTTTCACTTCAAATATCAGCAACCTGTCAGCCGGGATATCGGCTTTCACCTGCTCGGTATAGTCGCGGAAAACCTGCTTGGCATAGGCTTCGTCCTCGAACCGTCCGTGAAACACCCGGTTCCAGACTGCGCCATTGACCATCTCCTTGTTCTTGCGGACGAAGGGAATGAATTTTTGTGCCCAGGCCGGGGATGCTTGTCCCATGGCATAGATGGTTTCGCTGGCACTTTTGTACCAGCGGTCGGCATCGCGGACCGTATGCACGACCTTGGCATCGGGAAACGCCGCCAGCAATTCCTTGTAATAGGAGGCCGAAGGAAAATCGACGCTCGCCTGATAGCCATCGAAAATTGTTTCCCAATCGGGGGTCCCGCCCGTCGCGACATCATGCCACCAGGCGCGCTGGTCGGCGTTTTTCAGCACATATTCCATATGGTGGGTCTTGATATAGCCGAGCTGTTCCAGCGCCACTTTCATCGACATGGTCCCGGTCCGACCGAAACCCGAGCCAATCACCTTCAACCCCATAAATCCCTCCCGTTGGAATAGTGTCAGGGCACCAGAATCGTATCCTCCGCCACCGGCAGCAAATCCGGATAATCGGTAATATAATGCAGCCCCCGGCTTTCCTTCCGCGCCAGCGCCGATTTCACGATCAGATCCGCGACCTCGATCAGATTGCGCAGCTCGATCAGATCCTGGGTCACGCGGAAATTGCCGTAATATTCCTGCACTTCGCCGCGCAGTAGATCGATCCGATGCTGGGCGCGTTCGAGGCGTTTGGTGGTGCGGACGATGCCGACATAATTCCACATGAAACGGCGGATTTCGGTCCAGGTCTGCTTGATCACCACTTCTTCGTCGCTGTCGGTGACCCGGCTTTCATCCCAGGGGCGGATGGCAGGCGGGGCGGGCAGGTCGTCCCAATGTTCGGCAATATCCCGCGCTGCCGCGTCGCCGAAGACGAAACATTCGAGCAGGCTGTTCGATGCCAGCCGGTTTGCGCCGTGCAGACCGCTTTCGCTGGATTCGCCCGCCGCATAGAGGCCGGGCAGGTCGGTACGTCCGGCCAGATCGATCAGAATACCGCCGCAGGTATAATGCTGCGCCGGCACCACCGGAATCGGCTCTTTGGTCATGTCGATGCCCAGCCCGATCAGCTTCTCATAGATATTCGGGAAATGGCCCTTCACGAATTCCGGATCGCGGTGGGAAATGTCGAGATCGACATAGTCCAGCCCGAGCCGCTTGATCTCGTGGTCATTGGCGCGCGCGACAATATCGCGCGGGGCCAGTTCCATGCGTTCCGGATCAAAGCGATCCATATAGCGATCGCCGGCCTCATCGCCTGCGTCTTCGGGCAATTTCAACTGTCCGCCTTCGCCGCGCACGGCCTCGGTGATCAGGAAATTCTTGACCTCCAGATTATAGAGGCAGGTCGGGTGAAACTGCATCATCTCCATATTGGAGACCCGCGCGCCCGCGCGCCAGGCCATGGCGATGCCGTCGCCGGTCGCGCCGCGTGGTGCAGTGGAGAAGAGATAGGTCCGTCCGGCTCCGCCGCTGGCCATGATTGTCGCCCGCGAAGTCAGCGTCTCGACATGACCGGTTTCATTGTTGAGCGCATAGACGCCCCAGACATTGCTGGTGCCGGTCGGGGTTTCCGCATGGCGGTCGACGATCAGATCAATCGCCACCATATGCGGCCGCAGCGTGATATTCGGGTGAGCCGCTGCGGTATTCTGCAACGCCTCCTGCACCGCCCAGCCGGTTGCATCATCGACATGGACAATCCGCCGGTGGCTGTGCCCGCCTTCGCGGGTGAGGTGGAGGACTTCGGCTTCCTTGTTGAAGGGGACGCCCATATCTTCCAGCCGTGCAATCGCGGCAGGGGCATTTTCGACGACAAATTCCACGGTTTCCCGCCGATTCAGGCCAGCACCGGCGATCATCGTGTCGTTGATATGATTTTCGAACGTATCGCCCGCATCGAGCACGGCGGCGATCCCGCCCTGTGCCCAGGAGGTCGAGCCGCCGGTCAGTTCGCCCTTGGCCAGCACCAATACCTTGTGGGTGCGGGCCAGCGTGATTGCGGCGCTCAGCCCGGCCGCGCCGGAACCGACAATGATGACATCATGGTTCAATTATAAATTCCGTTCGTCCTGAGCTTGTCGAAGGATGATTCTCCACTGACAGTCGTGGTTTGAGGTTCACCGCTAACGGGATGGGCGGCGAACGACCTGTTCACGCCGCTTTGGCGCGGGTCAGGTTGAGAAACACATCCTCGAGATCCGCTTCTCTGGTCGTCACATCGACAATCGCAAAACCGCGTTCCTGAATCGCCGCCATCACGCCGCCGGCATTGGTGCGATCCTTATTATAGGTGACGGCGACGGTGCGCGGTCCGATAATTTCGGCTTTCTCGAACAGGTCATTGGCAAAGGATACCGCATCCTGGGCTTCGCTGATGTCGCGGTCCAGGGTCAGTTCAACCAGTTTCTCGCGCGCCATGTCGACCAGTTCCGGTGTCGGCTGGTTGGCGATCAGCTTGCCATGATTGATGATCGCGATGCGGTCGCACAGATTTTCCGCTTCCTCGAGATAATGGGTGGTCAACACGATCGTCACACCGGCCTTGTTGAGGTCCAGCACATATTCCCACAGCTGCTGCCGCAGATCGATATCGACACCCGCGGTCGGTTCGTCGAGCACCAGAATCGGTGGCGAATGAACCATCGCCTTGGCCACCAGCAGCCGCCGTTTCATCCCGCCCGACAGGGTCCGCGCATAGGCATCGGCCTTGTCTTCCAGATGGACGGCGCGCAGCAGCTCCATTGTCCGGCGCTTTGATTTGGCAACGCCATAGAGCCCGGCCTGAACCTCCAGCGCCTCGAACGGCGTGAAGAAAGGATCGAAAATAATCTCCTGCGGCACGATCCCGATTCGCCGCCGAAACGCCCCGTCGCCGGTTGCCGGGTCGACGCCGAAGACCTCGACCCGA
>JAGPVK010000484.1 GCA_018067055.1 Sphingomonadales bacterium
TTCCCTCTTTTTGATGCTGGCGGGGCCTGTCACTCGCCGCTGGGCCCTCGCTTCTCCCGGCTGGCCACAATTTCAACCGCGACGGAAATTCTGCCGCATTGCAGCTTTTGTCCAATTTCCCTTGCGATTGGCAGCAGTCCCGCGCCATATAATCAATCCAGACCGGGGGGCCAGAATGACCAATAGAAACAAGCATGATCTGTTCGAAATCGCCGGGCATACGGTTGCTCCCGGCAAAATCGGCGATATCGCCATTCCGATCAGCGATCTTTCCGCCGGGATGCAGGCCAATATGGTTGTGCGCGTGTTTCACGGCAAACGCACCGGACCGAAAATTTTTGTCAGCGCCGCGATCCATGGCGATGAAATCATCGGCACCGAGATCATCCGCCGGGTGATGAAGAAACTCCATCCGAGCCGCATGGCCGGTACCGTGATCTTCGTGCCGGTGGTCAATATGTTCGGGTTCATCACCCACAGCCGCTATCTGCCCGATCGCCGCGATCTCAACCGGTCGTTCCCGGGCACCGAAAAAGGTTCGCTGGCGTCGCAACTGGCCAATATTTTCTCGACCGAGATCATCGATCATTGCTCGCTCGGCATCGATATCCACAGCGCGGCGCAGCACCGTTATAATCTGCCGCAAATCCGGATCGCCTCGGGCAATCCGGAACTCAAGGAACTGGCGATCGATTTCGGGCCGCCGGTGATCATCGAAGCGGAATTGCGCCCCGGCTCGCTGCGCGCTCTGGCCCGGGAAGCAGGTGTCGACATGCTGCTGATGGAAGCCGGCGAAGCGCTCCGCTTCGACGAGTTTTCCGTGCTCACCGGGGTCAACGGCATTTTGCGGGTGCTCAAGAAACTGGAAATGATCGACACCAAGCGACTCAGCAAGCGCGGTGCGCCGCCCGCCCAGGCCACCCGCACGGTCTGGCTGCGCTCGTCCAAAGGCGGGATCTGCCGGCTGGTCGCGCCTTCCGGGACCAAGGTCCACAAGGGCGATGCCGTGGCCTATATAAGCGATATTTTTGGCGATGGCGAGGATGCGATCCTGTCCCCGGTCGACGGCATCGTCATCGGCCACAGCAACCTGCCGGTGGTCAACCAGGGCGACGCCCTGCTCCACATCGCCGAAGTGAGAATATTCCACACGGTGGGAGAGCGGCTGGAGCAGATCGAGGGCGCGATCACCAGCAACCAGCTGCTCGATGAGGATGAGGTTATTTAGTTATTTAGTTATTTTGAATCCGAGCGATGCGCTGTTTGAAGATCAATCCCTTTTCGCGCCGCCACGCCATCCACAAAATTGCACTCGATCTGCTGAATAATTTTGTCTTCCTGCATTTTCGCGTTCTCCGGTTTCGACAATCGTCCCACCTTATTTCCGAAATCTTCAACGACACTCATGCAATATGATTTGAACAACGTGGCTTCGATACATCTTCTCAGGAATGATTTGTG
>JAGPVK010000406.1 GCA_018067055.1 Sphingomonadales bacterium
GTTGGTTCGAAACCAACAGCGTCCACCATTTTCACCGAAAAGCAACCGTCCGGCGGTTGGTTTCCGGTAAAATCCCAAGCGCAAGCGAGGGTATTTTCCCACTTTCAATAGGACAATTTTGCTTGAGCCTGCTGCAGGCACGAGTGTGACTGGCGACATTCACAGCCGAATCATGCCCCGGCCGGGAGCCCGCGGTCCTGATCTTCCGGCAAGTCTATCGGTGTAGCTGCGCAAATCGTGCGCAAGGCCTGTTTCAGACCTTCCTCGATCGTCGGATGATAGAAGGGCATTTCGAGCAATTGCGTAGCCGTCTGGCCTTGCTGGATCGCCCACGCCAACATATGCGCCAGATGCTCGCTGGCGGGCGTGCACAGGTCTGCACCGATCAGCCGTCCATCAGGCGCGGCGGCATAAAGCGTCAACACCCCCTGATTGATGCCCTCGACGCGCGCGCGGCCCTGATCGCTGAAATCGGCGGTGCCGGTGACCACCGCGTCATCCTCCGACTGGCCAATCCGGGCCACCGGCGGGCTGGTGAAGGTGATGCTGAACGCAGTGAAGCGGTCGGCGTGCGTCGAAACCGGAAACGCCACGGCATTGCGCCCGGCAATGGCGCCATCGTGAGACGCTTCGTGCAGCAACGGCAGATCATCTGCAACGTCGCCGGCCAGGAAGATCGAACTGTCCCCGCACTGCATGCTGTCGCGGTCATGTATTGGCACACCGTCTCGATCGAGCGCAATGCCGGTGGCAGACAGATTGAGACCTGCAAGATTCGGCGGACGCCCAGTGGCAACCAGTACATGGTCGAAATCCGCCTGCCCCGATGATGCGCCACGCCAGGAGAGGCTTGCACGATCGTCTGCCTGGCCAGCGGTCAATTCCACGCCCAATCTGAGGGTCAGGTCAGCCTCGATCATGGATTTCACCGCTGCATGCACCTTGTCACAGCGGATCCCGCCGAGCCGTTCACCGCGATCAAACAGCGTCACGTCGACGCCCAGTCGCGCCATGGCCTGCGCCAGTTCGAGACCGATCGGCCCCGAACCAATGACCGCCAGCCGCCGTGGCAGGTCCTGCAACTCGAATATGCTCTCGTTGGTCAGCAATCGCTTTCCCAGCCCGGCAAACGCACCGGGAACGAACGGCGCAGATCCGGTCGCAATGACGATGCTGCGCGCTTCGATCAGGCGGCCATCATCAAGCTCTAGTCGGTTTGGCGCGGTAAATTTCGCTCTACCCGACAAACGGATGCCGTCCGGGATTTCTTCGATATTTTCGCGCGTCAGCCGGGCAAAGCGGTCACGCTCTTCGCGCACCCGCTGCATCACCGCCTTGCCGTCGATCGCGATATCCGAGACCGTGATTCCGAACATCCCGGTTGACCGCGCTGCGTGCGCGGCATGGGAAGCGGCAATCAGCAGCTTCGAAGGCATGCAGCCGACGGTTGCGCAGGTTGTTCCGCAATAATAAGGATCGATCAGCAGCGTGCTGGCACCGTTTGCACGCGCGGCGCGTTCGGCGGCAAGGCCGGCTGTGCCAGCACCGATCACCGCCACGTCGCAGGACAGCGTCCTAGCCATCTCAGGCACCAATCGTAATCGCCTTCACATTGACGAATTCTTTCAGTCCGACATCGCCATGCTCGCGGCCATAGCCGGAATCCTTGACCCCGCCGAACGGCATGTCGGGCGAAGCGATCGCGTAAGTGTTGATGTTGACCATGCCGGTGTCGAAATAGGTCGATGCCATTTTGACCGCACGGTCGACATCCTTGCTGAAGATACCGCCGCCGAGGCCGTAGCGGCTATCGTTGGCGATACGCATCGCATCCTCGTCGTCGCTGGCCCTGATGATCGAGGCAACAGGCCCGAAAATTTCGTCGTCATAGGCAGGCTGTCCCGGCGCGACATCAACCAGAGCGGTGGCTGGGTAAAACCAGCCGGTGCGATCAGGAGTCGCTCCGCCGGCAATGATCTTCGCGCCCTTGGCCACGCTTTCCTCGACTTGCTTGTGGATCTGGTCACGCTGGCTGCGGGAAACAAGCGGGCCAAGCTGGGTATCCTCGTCGTTCGGATCGCCCATGGTGACGTCCTTGAACGCTGCCGCATAGCCTTCGACGAAAGCATCGTAATTTTTCTCAGTGACAATGAAGCGCTTTGCGGCGACACAGGTCTGGCCATTGTTGAACAACCGTCCCTGCACGCAGGTCTTGATCGCCAGATCGAGATCGGCATCGTCGAACACCATATAAGCGTCATTCGAACCGAGCTCGAGAACCGTCTTTTTCGAGAGCGCTGCCGCCTTTTGCCCCACCGTGCGTCCGGCCTTGTCGCTGCCGGTCAAGGTGACACCGCGCACCAGCTTGTGCTCGATAACGGCATCAGATTGATCATGGGTGATCAGCAATACGCCGAACAGCCCCTTGGGCAGACCCGCCCGTTCATAGATGTCGCGCAGCAGCAAACCGCTGCCGGTGCAGTTTGCCGAATGTTTGAGCAATACGCCGTTGCCGACCATCAGGCTGGAAATCGAATAGCGGATCGCCTGATATCAGGGGAAATTCCACGGCTGGATGCCGTAAATGACGCCCAGCGGCGAATAGGTGACCAGCCCGCGTCCCTGGGGCACTTGCCGTTCTTCATCGGCAAGCATGCTCGGACCGTGCTTGGCGGTATAGTCACAGATGCCGGCGCACAGTTCGATCTCGTCGCGCCCGTCGCTCAGCAGCTTGCCCATCTCGTCAGTCATCAACTGGGCAAATTCCTCCTTCGATTTTCGCAATTCGGCAGCAATTGCCGCAATCACGCTGGCGCGCTCGTCGAGGCTTTTGAGTCGCCAATCAAGATGGGCATCGTGGCTGTTTTGCACGACATCCATCGCCTCGCTGTCGGACATCAGCGAATAGGTCGCCAAAGTCTGTTCGGTGAGCGGATTGATCGTCTGGATGCTTTTGTCGGTCATGGGAAATCCTTGTATATTGGGGCTGGGGCAGCGCGGGGGTTTGCACTCAGCCATAATTCTTGCGGTGCTCGTCAAGCGTCTTGGAAGCCTGTTCGAGTGCTTCCCCGATCGCTTCGGCAAATGTCTCGTCGGTCAGCCGGATGATGCCCTTGTGCGCGGCGCACACGATTTTCGTGTCGGCCCAGTCGCGAGCCAGAGCTTTGGCCCATGCGATATAATCGTCCGCCGCACCGGCGCGCTTCTCCAAGCCTTCGGCCAGCTTGGGATGAAAGCGCAGTCTTGGACCCGGAAGCAATTTCTCGACCAGCCCGGGCAGATTGAGAAACATCAGCGTATCGTCGACGTGAATGATGCCGCTTTCGCGATGGCGGACCATCACCGAGCTGACATGCACGCTCTCGTCCTCGGGAATGAAGTCGACACCGGCAGGGATCGAAAAATCAAAAATATCGGCAAATTCCTGCTGGGTTGCATCGTCCTCGATCAGCGCCGGATCCCATCTCAAATCGGGCAGTTTCCGATGATGGCGGCGGGTACCGATCAGCCGTGCATGAGGCAATATTTGCTGGATGAACTTGCAATGGACGGTGTGAAACGGATGGACATTCAGTACCGCCTCGATCCGGGCGCCGCCATCGGTCAGCGCCATCAGTTCGTCCTGATCACCGGCTTCCATCTCGTAGCAATCCAGCAGCACAAAACCGCCGCCGGGCCGGCGCACCAGCGACATCTGCGTGCCGATGTTGATGACGTGCGAGATTTTGAAATCGCCGCGTATATTCCAGAAATTATCAGCCAGATGTTCGATCACGGCGCTCCTGTGATGTTTGAATGGGGGTTGCCTGAACAACACCCGAGAGCGGTATCGGTTCCGCCATCAGCGCAATTGGTCGCCAGAAGTCGGCCTATCGGACGGACTCCTCGGCGCAAGACCGGACGGCTGTGGATCGGCGCTTGCAAGACGAGGCGATCAGCGCAGTTGGCTGTCCTTGCTGCCACGCCGATTGAAGCCCGCACTCGCCCGGTTCGCATCGCGCGCTGACTGGCAGGCGACGCAGGTCCGGGTCCCGGGCAAGGCACGACGGCGCGCTTCGGGAATTTCTTCACCGCACTCGACGCAATATTTCGCGGCTTCGCCAGATGGCATATCGGCCCGCGCACGCTTCACCGCATCGGCGATCGTATCGTCAATCTGATCCTGTACCGCGCCATCACGCGCCCAACCGCCTGCCATAGAAAGCTCCAAATTCTGCTTATTGATTAAAAACTGAATGTAGGAATTAACGGCCAGAGTGGAAAAAGGTTGCCGACGCAGCGCATCGGACGGTCATCAGCAAGGCCGCAACTGCTCCCGCAGCATACCAGTCGGGGCAGAGTCACGCCACCTGGATATAGAAAAAGGCGGGCCCCTTTTGAGGTCCCGCCCAATTTTTCTAGAACAAAGCGCGAAAAAAATGGGGAGCGAAACTCTGCTCCCCGGTTTGTTTACTTGTTAACAGCGTCTTTCAAACCCTTACCGGCTTTGAATTTTGCTTGTGTCGATGCAGGAATCTGCATCGGTTCACCGGTACGCGGGTTGCGGCCGGTAGAAGCTTTACGCTTTGAAGTTGAGAATGTGC
>JAGPVK010000407.1 GCA_018067055.1 Sphingomonadales bacterium
CCTGGTACAGTACAGTGCTGATTTTCTCATGTGCATGCTTGTTGATGGTAGCGGGGCGCCGGGCTTCGCAAGCCAATGATCGCGATGCTCGATACTGGTATATATTGGCGATAGTTTTCGTTGCTCTATCTTTTGATGAAGCCAGCAGCGTCCATGAAACGTTGATGGACTATATTCAACCGGTCCTTCACACCAGTGGGCCGCTGCTATATGCTTGGGTTGTTCCGGCCCTTATTTTGGTTCCGGTTTTTGGTTTTATGTACATACCATTTTTACGTCGATTGAGGAGACCGTACGGCATTTGGTTTTTGGCCTCTGGGGCGGTGTTTGTCGCCGGAGCTCTGGGAATGGAGATGGTCGGAGGGATGGTCGCAGACGATAACCTGGCGTTCACTGTCTCCTTTTTGGTCGAAGAATCGCTGGAACTTGCGGGTATGACATCATTTTCCCTCGCAGTGATGAATTACCTGAGAACGGATACCGCCATTCAACTGTCTGGAACTGAAAAAACTTTGTGAGGAGATTCCCCTTGTGGAAATCAGCAAGGTTCTTTCGTTTGCAAATTCAGCCCACAACATTGATGTTCGTCCGAAATCTTGGTCCGCTGATCTACCCGATTGGATGGCGGGTTTCGGTAATCAATATTCATGCCAGAGACGACCGCTACTGAGGCGGAAGCTGTCGTCACCATGTCAGTCTATTTTTTTGGATAAACCCACAAAAAAAGCCGAGCGCCTACTCGCAGCTATCCGCGCCTTGATTTCCCGGCCCACAACCCCCCTTTCCTACAACAAACCATATAGGTTATAAGTAGCACTCCCTTTATCCAAATAAGAGGATGACTGCTATGACAAACCAATCTTTCCCCACCGACCAACCCCAAAATCCCACCCCCAGCTGGACCCCCGAAAAACAGCGCACCTTCCTTGAAGCGCTGGCCCGCTGCGGCTCGGTCAAGGCGTCGGCCGCTTATGTAGGGATGAGCCGGGAGGGCGCCTATCGGCTGCGGCGGAGGCAGGAAGGGCGCGCCTTTGACCGGGCCTGGGATGCGGCGCTGATCCATGCCCGCGATCTTTATGCCGAGACATTGCTCGAAACCGGGCTCAACGGCTGGACCGAGACGGTCTGGTATCATGGCGAGGAAGTCGGGGAGCGGGCCCGCTTTTCGCCGGGACTGCTGCTCGCCGCGCTGGCCCGGCTCGATGCCAAGGCCGATGGCCTGGATCTGGCCGGCGAGGCCGTGCGCGAAGCGGTAGCCGATTTTGATGAAATGGTCGCGGCGATCGGCGAAGGCGACGATTGCGCCGCCATGCTCGAGGCGCAGGATCGGGCCGCACAAGCCCGGCGGTCGCCGCCGCCGAGCCCCTATATGGCCGAATTGAGCGACGCGGCGCTGCTCGCCCGGCTCGAGATGTTTCAGGAACGCGAGCGGATCGCCACAATGGCGCCGGAAGATGTCGATACATCCGATCTCGACCCTTATGAAGCGGACGACTGGGATGACCTGCAATGGGCTCGGGCCGAACGCAGCGGCATGATGGATGAACCAGGCTTCTGGGAGAAGGCGAATCCCGAGGGCGACGATGATGGCGACGATGATGGCGACGATGATGACTGGGACCTTCCGGGAGAGAATGGCCCGGACAAGGCCGGCACGTCTTTCCACTAAAGGGGGTGTGACCCGTGTGACCCTGGATAGTATCAGCGCCCGTCGCCGCGCTTTCCGCCAGAAACCCGTCGACAAGCGAACAGCGACAAGCCTATCCTGTTGCTTCGTACGTCGCCATCATCGGACCTTGCCTTGCTATTGAATATTTTCATCATCCTGTCGGTGATCACGACCGGCTTGCTGCTGCTCGCGCCGCGCCTCTCAAAATCACAAGTCTGGCGGGCGACGGTGACGCCGCTGGCCTCGATCATCGGCAGCGGCTTTCTCGTGCTCGCGCCGATCCTGGTATCAGATTACGGCTATATCGCGCCAGCGATCATGGCCGGGCTTTGTCTCGGCGCCTATCTGTTCGGGTCGGCAATCCGCTTCAATATCCTGCACCGCAATGTTCGCGAGCCGGTTCAGAATGACGGCATCGACCGGCTGGAGCTGGCGGCGTCCTGGGCGCTGGTCTTCGCCTTCACCATTTCGGTCGGCTATTATCTCAATCTGTTCGGCGCCTTCGGCGTCAGCCTGACCAGCTTCGACAGCCCGGCCAATGCCAAGCTGCTGACCTCGGCCATCTATATCCTGATCCTGATCGTCGGCTGGACCCGCGGCTTCAAGGCGCTGGAAAGGATGGAATATGGCGCGGTGACGTTGAAGCTGGCGATCATCGTCGGACTGCTGGTCGGCCTGACCTGGTATTTCTATCAGAAGGCGACCGCAGCCACCTTGTTCGTCCATCCGCCTTTGCTCTCGGGCTGGCCCGCGCTCACTCTGGCTTTCGGCTTGATCATCACGGTGCAGGGCTTTGAAACCTCGCGCTATCTCGGCCATGATTATGATGCCGCGACCAGAATAAAGTCGATGCGGCTGGCCCAGATCGTCAGCGCGGTAATCTACATGATCTATATCGGTCTGTTCGCTTATAGTTTCGAGCGCGAGCAATTTGCCCTGACCGAGACCGCGATTATCGACATGATGGGGATAATCACGCCGATCCTGCCGTTGCTGCTGGTCGCCGCCGCGCTGGCCGCGCAGTTTAGCGCCGCGATCGCCGACACCAGTGGTTCCGGCGGGCTGATCGAGGAACTGACCAAGGGCCATGTCAAGGCGCGCACCGGCTACGCGATCCTGGTCGGCATCGGCCTGCTGATGACCTGGAGTGTCAATATCTTCCAGATCATCGCTTATGCCAGCCGCGCCTTCGCGCTTTATTACACGCTGCAGTCGGTGATCGCCGCGCGGCGGGCCTTCCTGATTCCCGGCAACCGGCTCAAGGGTGTGGGCTTCATCCTGCTGGCGATGCTCGGGGTGATGATCGTGCTGTTCGGCAATGACGTCGAATCGTCGAATGGTTGAGCCAAACTTGCGGTCCGTGTCTGGCGGGATCAATGCGCTCGGTTGATGGCAACCCTTTGCTTGCATTTGCTTTTTCCGATCCTAAGATCGCACAAAATTCAGGGGGTTTATCGATGAGACTATCCAGAGCAGCGCTGGCCTTTGTGTTGGCGACTACATCTACAGTGCCGGCGTTTGCGGAAACCCCCGAAGATGCACTGGCATCCCGGTTCCGGGCTGCATCGGCTTGGCTGGATGCCAATCTGGCGAAAGAATCGGCTCCCGGAGCGGCAATCGGGGTCGTCCATGATCAGGATCTGATCTGGAGCCATCAATTTGGCGTCGAAAGCTACGCGACCCAAAACCCGGTAACCGATGACACCTTGTTCAGCATCTGCTCGGTTTCCAAGTTGTTCAACGGTGTCGCAGCGATGAATCTGGTCGAAGAAGGGCAGCTCGATCTTGATGCGCCGCTGACCCGATATGATGCCAGCATGGCCTTGCCCGACAAGCTGGGCTCGGAAGAACCGGTCACGACACGGGGAATATTGTCACATGTCGCCGGCCTGCCGCGGGAAGGCACGCTGGACTATTGGGCCGACAACAGCTTTCCCGATGTCGCCGGATTGCGCGAGACCGTCAGTTCACAGGAGCAGCTCTACAAGCCCTATGACCATTGGCAATATTCCAATCTCGGTATGGCGATGCTCGGTGATGTCGTCAGCAGGATCAGCGGCAAAAGCTGGGGCGACTATGTCGATCAGACGATCTTCACGCCGCTCGGGATGACCGGATCGGTCACCGACATGCCGTTTGACCGGGTCGGCAACGGCTTTGCGCAAGGCTATTATATCCGCACGGCCAAAGGTGAGCGGCAGCCGGTCGAGCAACACAGTTTCCGCGCCTTTGCCCCCGCCGCCGGCGTCGCTTCCAGCATCCATGACATGGCAAAATTTGCGTCGTGGAATTTCCGTTTGCTCGACCAGGGCGGCGAGGAAATATTGAAGGCGACGACGCTCAAGAACATGCAGCGGGTCCATTGGGTCGGTGCTGATTTTGAAGAGCCCGCCTGGGGTCTGGCTTATGCGACCCGGCGCTATAGCGAGAAAACCATGTGGGGCCATGGTGGCTACTGTCCGGGCGCGCGGACCGAACTTGTCATGCGCTTGCCGACGAAAGTGGCGGCGGTGATGATGGTCAGTGCCAATGATGTCTCACCCGGGGCCATGGTCAAGACCGTCTATTCGCTGACCGAAGAGGCGATTGACAAAGTTCATGGCAAAGCCGCCATCGAGGCGAAAAAAGCCGCCAAAACCATCAAAACAGCCAAGGCCGAGGGGGCGGAAAGCAAGGTCGATCTGTCCGCCTATGAGGGCTCCTATCACGTCGCCAATTATGACTGGGATCTATATGTCGGCCTCAACGAAGACGGCCTGTTTGCCTTGCCGATCTTCACCGATGATCCGGTCGGCGATCTGGAAACCTGGGTGCACGAAAAGGGCGACACCTTCCGGCGCAAACGCAAGGATGACACGCTGGCCGAGGCGATTACATTCGAACGCGATGCTGCTGGCAAGGTGACGGCACTGGTCCAGCACAGCTACCGGTCGACAAAACGCTAGGTCAGTCGATCACGGTTCTGGGGCGTGCCTGCCGATAGGTGCCGAGAATCCGCACGCTGTTGCAGTGATAGCCGAGTTCATCGAGCGCCTGATCGATCGCCGGATCACCGGGCGCGCCTTCGATATCGGCGAAAAATTCGGTGGCGGCAAAGCTGCTGCCCTGCTGGTAACTTTCCAGCTTGGTCATGTTGACACCATTGGTCGCAAAGCTGCCCAGCGCCTTGTAAAGCGCGGCAGGGACATTCTTGACCTCGAAAATGAAGGTCGTCATCACCGGGCCATTGGCTTCGGGTATCGCCGCTTCCGGGGCCAGCACGACGAAACGGGTGATATTGTCCGGCGCATCCTCGATGGCGTCCTCGATCGGTTGCAGGCCGTAAATTTGCGCGGCCAGCCTGGGGGCGATGGCGGCGGCATGCGGATCGTCCTGCTGGGCGACAAAGGCGGCGGCCGCAGCGGTATCGGCATAAGCGACCGGGATGATCCCGCGCTTGCGCAGATAATGGCGGCACTGGCCCAGCGCCTGCGGGTGGCTCATCGCCGTATGGATCACGGCATCGGCCGATCGCGCCATCAGGCAATGGCGAATCTGCATGAAATATTCGTCGACAATATGCAGGCCCGATTCGGGCAGCAGAAAATGAATATCCGCGACCCGGCCGTTGAGCGAATTTTCGATCGGGATGATCGCGCTGCCCGCCGTGCCGTGCTTCACTGCGTCGATCGCATCTTCGAAGGAAAAGCAGGGAACGGGCAGGCCATCCGGCGCATAATCGAGCGCCGCCAGATGCGAATTGGCACCAGGTGCCCCCTGAAAGGCAATCGCCAATTCCGGCTGCTCAGCGCCTTTTTCGGTCATTTTCCTGACCATGCCCAATGCGTTTTTTGGAAAGCTGTCCATCTCGTCCCTCTTTTGCGCTGCTGCGATAGTCGAACGCTATGCGGCGGGGCAAGCGCGAAGTGGCCTACCCATCCGGCCGTGGCCCATTTCGCATGGGCCTTGGCGCAATTTACGGCAATTGAGGCCTTGCGTTGCTCCTTCTCCCTCTTTACAGACAGCACAAATTTGGCAGGCCCTTGGCCGCCGCTCACTCAGGGGTTTGAGACAATTTATGAGCAACAATAACACCATTGCAGGTTGGGTTCTGGCTGGCGGCATCGCTGCCCTCGGGTTTTCCATTGTCAGCGGCAAATATTTCCACGCCGGCAAACATGAACGCCCCGAAGTCATGGGCTATGTTATCGAAGGCGTCGAAACCTCCGGTGGCGCTGCTGATGCAGGCCCATCGATCGAGACCCTCTTGCAAACCGCCGATGTTGCTGCCGGTGAAAAGATTTTTGGCAAATGCGCCGCTTGCCACACGATCAATCAGGGCGGTGCCAATGGCATCGGTCCGAACCTGTGGGCCACCATGGGCAAGCCGCATGGCCATGTCGCCGGCTTTGCCTATAGCGACGCGCTGAAAAGCGTCCCGGGCAATTGGGACTGGGCGGGCATGAATGCCTGGCTGACCTCGCCGCGCAAATATGCCGATGGCACGAAGATGACCTTTGCCGGCCTTGGCAAGGCGGAAGACCGCGCCAATCTGATGGTCTATCTCAACGCGCAGGGTTCGAATCTGCCTTTGCCAGCCGCACCGGTGGTGGAAGAAACCCCGGTTGAAGGTGACGAAGCTGCAGTTGCTGGCGAAGAAGCGGCGGCAGAAGCAGCAACACCGGACGCTGCAGAAGCTGCACCAGCCGAATAATAGACTGGTCGACGGCTCCTTAGGGGCAGCTGAGTCCGTAAAAGCGCTGGATGATATCCCAGGCCTCGTCGGCGGTTTCGACGAACTGGAACAGCTTGAGGTCGTCGCGACTGATCGTGCCTTCCTCGGCCAGCGCCTCGAAGTTGATCACCCGGTTCCAGAAGGCTTCGCCGAACAGCAATATCGGAAGCTTTTCCATCTTGCCTGTCTGAACCAGAGTCACCAGTTCCAGAAATTCGTCCAGCGTCCCGAAGCCGCCCGGGAATACCGCAACCGCTCTGGCCCGCAGCAGGAAGTGCATCTTGCGCAGCGCGAAATAGTGGAACTGAAAGCTTAGCGACGGCGTGACATATTCATTGGGCGCCTGTTCATGCGGCAACACGATGTTGAGGCCGATCGACTCCTTGCCGGCATCGGCAGCGCCGCGATTGGCCGCTTCCATGATCGAAGGCCCGCCACCGGAGCAGACCACAAAATCGCGCTTGCCATTTTCGGTAAGCCCGCAGGCACTGGCCAGCCGCGCAAGTTCCCGGGCTTCGTCGTAATATTTGGCTTTTTCTTTCAATCGCTCGGCAATTTTGCGCGATTCGTCGTCCACTGCCGCCTCAATCAGCGCATCGGCCTTGCCTGGCTCGGGAATGCGCGCGGACCCGTACATGACCAATGTTGAGCCAATGCCGGCTTCGTCCAGCAGCATCTCGGGCTTGAGCAGTTCAAGCTGGAACCGGACGGGACGCAGTTCTTCGCGGAGCAGGAATTCTGTGTCCTGAAAAGCTAGTCGATAGGCAGGGTCCCGCATCTGGGCGGTACCGATTGCTGCCTTTTCGGCAAACTCCGCTTCCTGCTTGGCCCGGTAAAAGCGGCGGTCATGGAGATCTTTTTTGGTCATGACTTCGCCCTAGAGCAAAGATTTGAAGCTGGCCAGATACCTTGTCCTGCTATCGACAATATCCATTTCCACTCATATCGAGATGGAAATGATCGCGGTGGGCGGCATTGTAATCGGGGCTGAGAACGGTCCCGAAACGTTTGCAGGCACTGTCATGGATAGCGGTCAGGAATTGCATTTCCCGGCGCCCGCTTTTCCAGTTATTTTCAACCGTTATCCGGCGGCCGTCGGTAAGCACAAATGCCGATACGTCGATTGCATTGGCATGGGCATGTTCTGACAATTTTCCGGATCCGGCGATATTGCGGCAACTGTAACTGCCCATGGTCTCGATACGCTTCAGGTCACTGCCAAGATACTGGCGTGCCGCGCGTTTCACGGCATATTCGGTCCAGGCGGCAAACTTGCCAGCCAGTTCGCATTTGACTGGACCCAGATTGGTGACATCGGCACCGACGTCAAGCAGCCTGATACTGTCGATCTGGCTGCAGCCGCCACCGAAATGCCGGTTGGGCAAGGGAGAAAAACGGACATTGGCCTTGCCCAGGTCGGTAAAACATTGACGAGCAGCAGGGCTGGGATCAAATGCACCGAGACCGGCGGATGATGAGGGGCGCTGTGCCTGCTCTCCTCGTCCACCCGGTATGGCACCGCAAGCGCTGAGCAGCACCGAAAATATTCCCAACGTAATCATGCCGCGCATCGATCGCGCTACTTCATTCCTGATTCTCATATTGGATGATGTGGCAGAAGATGGTTAAAATCGGACTAATGGGCATGGCAGACCAATCGATACCGGCGACAGGTCAGTACGGACCAGATGACGGCGTCGCCGGTTCGTTAGTGCAGTTTATTCCGCATTTCGCATTGGAGTTATTGCGAGGCATTATCATATATGCCACAAGCAATAATCTATTACGGCCACACGAATCGCTGCCAACCGACTAGCCTTGGAGATGTTTGAAATGAAAAATTCGCTTTTGTCCGCAGCCGCAGCCGCTATTTTGACCACTGCAGGTTGGTCCGCGCCCGCTCTTGCCACTGGCAAGATGAGCTGCGAAGCCGGACCGCAATCGGGCTGGAAAACGCGAGCGGATTTGGAGGCTAGCCTGATCAAACAGGGCTGGACGATCAAGAAATCCAAGGTCGATGGCGGCTGTTATGAAGTCTATGGCACCACCCCTGAAGGAGTCCGGGTAGAAGCCTATTTTCACCCTGTTTCCCTTGAAAAGCTGCTGGTCTCACGCCGCGGCGAAATACTGTTCCGCAAGAAATAGCCGGTATCATCCGTAACCAAGATCGCGCTTGACATGCTGCGGCGCACAAGACAAAGCGGCGCCGGGCCACGCGGTCCCAACGCCGCGCGAGCTCTCTGTAAGGAGAAGCGTTAAAATGACTGATACCACGATACCGATGCCTGAGTTGCGTCCTGACTGCCCGAATTTTTCTTCGGGCCCGACAGCCAAATTTCCCGGCTGGTCTCTCGAAAAAATCAATACCATCGCCATGGGTCGCTCGCATCGTAGCGCCACCGGTAAAGCCAGGCTGAAATATGCGATTGATCTGAGCCGCGAACTGCTTGGCATCCCCGACGACTATCTGATCGGCATCGTTCCCGGCTCCGACACTGGAGCAGTTGAACTGGCGATGTGGAACATGCTGGGCGCTCGCCCGGTCACGGTCGCCGCATGGGAAAGCTTCGGCAATGTCTGGATCCAAGACGCCGTAAAACAGCTCAAGCCTGCTAATCTGACCGTTCTTGAAGCCGATTATGGTGATATTCCTGATCTGACCACGATCGACAAGGGCGACGATATTGTCTTCACCTGGAACGGCACAACTTCAGGAGCGAAAATTCCCGATACCGACTGGATTGCCGACGACCGTGAAGGTGTGACGATCAACGATGCAACCAGCGCCGTCTTTGCCCAGCCGATGGATTGGTCAAAGCTCGATGCCACGACCTATAGCTGGCAAAAGGTGATGGGATCGGAAGCCGCACATGGCATGTTGATCCTCAGCCCGCGCGCCGTCGAGCGGATTGAGAGCTATTCCCCGTCCTGGCCGTTGCCGAAGATTTTCCGCGTGAAAAAGGGCGACAAGCTCAACACCGCGATTTTTGAAGGCGCCACAATCAACACCCCATCAATGCTGGCGACCGAAGATTATATCGCTTCGCTGGAATGGGCCAAATCGATTGGCGGCCTGTCGGAACTGCACGCCCGTGCTGACCGCAATGCCAAAATCGTCCACGACTGGATCGCCGCCACACCGTGGATGCGCAATATGGTCAGCGATCCTGCAAAATGGACCAACACTGGCGTCTGCATGGTGTTCCAGGGCGACTGGTATGATGGTCTCGATGATGACGCCAAGGCCTCTGTGCCCAAGAAGATCGCCGCAATGCTTGAAAAAATGGACATTGCGTATGATTTCAACGGCTATCGCGATGCGCCGCCGTCGCTGCGCATCTGGTGCGGATCAACCGTCGAGCAGGAAGATATCCGTCGTCTGCTGCTGTGGATCGAATGGGCTTATGCTCAGGTGAAAGCCGAACTTTCCTAATATATGTGTCGCCCCGGCCGAGGCCGGGGCCCAAACCAATGTCCGAAATATGCCGACATTGGTTTGGAGGCAGCACTGCGCTGGCCTGACGATCCCAACAAGGAATCCAAAACATGCCAAAAGTACTTATATCCGATAAAATGGACCCGAAAGCCGCCGAGATTTTCCGCGAGCGGGGTTGCGAAGTAGACGAAATTACCGGACAGACGCCGGAAGAACTGATGAAGATTATCGGCGAATATGACGGCCTCGCGATTCGCTCTTCGACCACTGTCACCCCCGAAATATTGGCGGCAGCAACCAATCTGAAAGTGGTTGGTCGCGCCGGTATCGGCGTCGACAATGTCGATATTCCGGCCGCTTCTGCCAAGGGTGTCGTGGTGATGAACACGCCATTTGGTAACAGCATCACCACTGCGGAGCATGCCATTGCCCTGATGTTCGCTCTCGCTCGCCAGCTTCCCGCAGCCGACGCTTCGACCCAGGCCGGAAAATGGGAGAAGTCCAAGTTCATGGGTGTCGAACTGACCAGCAAGACGCTGGGTCTGATCGGGGCGGGCAATATCGGTTCGATTGTGGCGGAACGTGCCATCGGCCTGCGGATGAAGGTCGTCGCCTATGAT
>JAGPVK010000410.1 GCA_018067055.1 Sphingomonadales bacterium
CAGTCATCAGCAGTGATTTTGTAAACAATGGTCGGGTTCAGATCATCGCCATAATTGGGGTCGTGAAAATCCAGTTCGGGTTGGTGGCGCATGCCCAGCCGTTTCATCAGTCCCCAGCTCGGCTCATTGCCGGCTACCGTCAGGGCTACGACATAGGGTGCGTTCCAGCGGGTAAAAGCAGCGTCCATGCAGGCCGTGGCAGCTTCCTTGGCATAGCCCTTGCCCCAGGCATCCTCGCGCAGACGCCAGCCGATTTCATGCGCGCCGGTCAGTTTCGGTTGCGGCGCATTGACTCGTTTGAGCCCGCAAAATCCGAGAATTTCACCGTCAGACTTGCGCTCGACAATCCAGAATGTGTGGCCGAAGTCGCGATCATAGCCGTCCAGACGTTTCATCGCTGCATCGAATTTTTCCTGACTTTGCACACCACCCAGCCAGCGCATCACATTGCGGGTATTGAGATGCTCCATAAACGGTTCGATATCGCTTTTGCGCCATTTGCGCAGGATCAGCCGTTCGGTTTCCAGCACGATGTCTGCCGCTTTTTCAGCCATGGAGCAAGCGCGCCGCATCGGCGGCAAAATAGGTCAATATACCGCTACAGCCAGCCCGCTTGAACGCGATCAGCTTCTCCATCATCAGCGCGTCATGGTCGCCGACCCCAGCCGCTGCGCCGACTTTCACCAGCGCATATTCGCCGGACACCTGATAGGCAAAGACCGGTATGTTGAATTCCGATTTTGCGCGATAGATGATGTCGAGATAGGCGAGACCCGGCTTGACCATGATACTGTCGGCGCCCTCGGCAATGTCGAAGGCAATCTCGCGAATCGCTTCATCGCTGTTGGCCGGGTCCATCTGATAGGTTTTCTTGTCGCCCTTCAGCAGCCCTCCGGATCCCACCGCATCGCGGAACGGGCCGTAAAAGGCGCTGGCATATTTGGCGGCATAAGCCATGATCTGGACGTTGTGATGATGCGCCAGTTCGAGCACGTCGCGAATCGCGCCGACCCGGCCATCCATCATGTCGGACGGCGCGATGATGTCGGCACCGGCATTGGCCTGATTCAACGCCTGTTTGGTCAGGATATCGAGCGTGCGGTCATTCTCGACATAGCCCTTGGCGTCGATCAGCCCGTCCTGGCCGTGGCTGGTATAGGGGTCGAGCGCGACATCGGTTAATATGCCGATGTCATCGCCAAGCGCGTCTTTCACTGCCTTGGTGGCGCGGCACATCAGATTGTCGGGATTGAGGGCTTCCTTGCCGTCATCACTGCGCTTTTCGGCCGGTGTATTGGGAAAAAGCGCGAGGCAGGGGATGCCAAGATCGCGCGCTTCGCGGGCGCGCTCGACGATGCCGTCGATCGACCAGCGCGAAACGCCGGGAAGCGAGGGGATCGGTTCTTCCACACCATCGCCCTCGGTGATGAACAGAGGCCAGATCAGATCCGAAGAGGTCAGGCGGTTCTCCCGGACCATGTCCCGGCTCCAGCCATGGGTGCGCGTGCGGCGCAATCTTGTGTGCGGAAAAGAAGCTTGCTGTGACATGAGAGACGCTTAGCCGAGCGGGCGACGACGCTCAACTCTTCTGTGCAACTGTTTGGCCTGCCCGGATTCTGGCGCTAGCTCTTCAGCGGTTTGTTGAGCCGGTTGATTTCGCGTTCCGGCTCGGCCTGGGCGGATACGCTTTTCAGCGCGTTCAGGGCGGCGCCCGGTTCGACGCGCTGCAGTTTTTGCAGCTCGCCCTTGAAGCGGCGCAATTCCTGTCCGCCCAATTGCGCACGCTCGACAAATTTGACGGATTGCGGATTGATCGTGCGCCCGCCGCGATAGAGTTCATAATGGAGATGCGGCCCGGTCGATAGTCCGGTCGACCCGATATAGCCGATAATCTGTCCCCTGCGCACGCGCGACCCGTTGCTCACTGCAATCCGGCTCATATGACCATAGCCCGAAGCCAGCCCGCCGCCATGTTGCAGTTTGACATAATTGCCAAAGCCGCCCTTGCGACCCGCGTGGATGACCTTGCCATCGGTCACCGCATAAATCGGCGCCCCATAACCGCCGCCGAAATCGAGGCCGCTATGCATGCGCTTGTAGCGCAGGATCGGATGCCGTCGCATGCCATAGGTAGAGGTGACCCGTCCGTTGGTCGGGCGGGCCAGTTCGCCGTTTGACTGGCCGACGCCCGATGCTTCAAACCAGTTGGTCCGGCCGCCGCTCTGCCATTTCAGCATTTGCGCCGCCGGCTTGCCACCGCGTTCGAGGCCGGCATAGACCAGATCGCCGACTTCCACTTCACCGGTTTCGGCGCGGCGATAGGAGAGGATGATATCAAATTGGTCGGTGCTGCGAATGTCGCGGGACACGGACATTTTGGAACCGATAACCTGCAGATATTTCTGCACCGCTTCGGACGGCGCGCCGGCGGCGCGCGCGGACCGATACAGGCTGGAGCCGACCGTGCCCTTGATCCGCAGCGGTGTATCGTCAACCAAGATCGGCTTGCGGTTGAGCCTGAGCCGGTCACCGTCGCGCAATATTTCGAGATTCAGGTCGAACCGCGCGCGAAACGCCAGCTGATCGAGCGGTCGTGCCTGGTTTTTTGCCGGCCGCCGACCGAGTATGACATCGATCTTGGTGCCGGGCTTGATGTCGCCAAGCGAAACCGCACTGCTTACCAGATCATTGACTTGCACGGCCTCATCGCTGGCCACACCGGAGCGTTGCAGCACCCGGCGCAGACTGTCACCGCGGCCCAGCGTGGCAACGAGTTCGATTGAGGGCCGCTCGGGGCTTTCCGCCAGCGGCCGCACCGCGTCGGTTGCTGCCATCCGGATGCCGGTGTCGGAGCCATAAGCCAGCGGCGCAATCATTTGTGAACGGGCCTGATCGGCGCGATATCCGCTGAGCGGATCCGCCCGATGTCCGGCAATCGGGCCAAAATCGGGCAGGCAGCTGATCGCGACGGCGCACAGGGCGGTCAATGTCACCAGGCCGCGGAACCAGGACGGGCTGCCGATGTCGACGCCGAGATCGGGGACCCAGTCGAGTTCGGCCAGAGAATCCCGCCATTCGGCGAATCTTCCCTGGAATGAAGGGGCTTCGGGTAGCGGCGACCGCAGGGGATTGGCCGCGGCAATTGCCCCCCCCTGACCGTGCATGTCGATATCATCGATACTCTTGAACAAACGCACCCCTCGGTGATGCAAGCCTGTGACTGTGCATCCGATATATTAGACAACCTCTGTGCAGGAAGTTGGTTAAAGTCAAATTAAGCCGCTGTGCAGGCCGTTTACATGCGGCGAGCCGTGTAAAATCACGGTTATCCGGTCCAGGCCTGCCGTTTTTGCAGCAAGCCCCTTGCAACTGTTCGCATGATCGGCTGTTGTACCGGCAATGTCCCGGTACTCCCAGTCGTCTCTTGTCGCCGTTCTCGGCCCGACCAACACCGGCAAAACCCATCTTGCCATCGAACGCATGTGTGCCCATTCGAGCGGCATGATCGGTTTTCCGCTGCGCCTGCTGGCGCGGGAAGTCTATGACCGGGTAGTGGCGCTGAAGGGTGCCAACCGGGTGGCGCTGGTCACCGGCGAAGAAAAGATCATTCCGAAAGATGCGCAATGGTTTCTGTGTACCGCAGAGGCGATGCCGATGGACCGCGATTTTGCCTTTGTCGCGATCGACGAGGCGCAAATCGGTATCGATCCCGAGCGCGGCCATATCTTTACCGACCGGATGCTGCACGCGCGCGGCCGCGATGAAACCATGATCCTGGGTTCGGAAAGTCTTCGACCATTGATCGAGGCATTGCTCCCCGATGCCGAGATTATCACCCGGCCGCGATTTTCCACCCTGAGCTATGCCGGGCCGCGCAAGCTTTCCCGGCTGCCCCGGCGATCGGCGATCGTCGCCTTTTCGGTCGAGGATGTCTACGCGATCGCCGAGATGCTGCGACGCCAGCACGGCGGTGCGGCGATCGTCATGGGCTCGCTGTCGCCGCAGACCCGCAACGCCCAGGTCAAGATGTATCAGGATGGCGAGGTCGACTATCTGGTCGCCACCGATGCGATCGGCATGGGCCTCAATCTCGATGTTACCCACGTCGCCTTTGCCGCGTTGAAGAAATTTGACGGTTCTCGCCGGCGCCGGCTGACCCTGGCAGAAATCGGTCAGATTGCCGGTCGTGCCGGTCGCCACCAGAAAGACGGCAGCTTCGGCGTATTGTCCGGGCTGGCTACGTCGGATCAATTGCAGCCCGAGGAAATCGAAAATCTGGAATCGCACCGTTTTCCGAAACTGGAGTGGCTGTACTGGCGCAACGCCGAGCCGGATTTTGCTTCGGTGGATGGCCTGATCCGCTCGCTCGAGGAAAAACCGCAGGAGCGGCGATTGCATGCGGCACCGGAAGCGGTCGATCTGGCGGTGCTGAAACGACTGGCACAGGACCCAGCGCTGGCCGGGCTCGCTGATTCGCCCGGCAAGATACGCTCGCTTTGGGAGGCGGCCTGCATCCCGGATTTTCGCAAGGTCGGAGCCGATCATCAGGCGCGCTTCATCGCCTCGCTCTGGCCGCATCTGGCCGCCGGGACAGGAAAAATTCCCCATGCCCGGATGGCGCAGGAAATATCCCGGCTGGAAAATGTTCAGGGCGATATCGCCACATTGGGCGCGCGCATCGCAGCGGCGCGCAGCTGGAGCTATATCGCGCAAAAACCCCATTGGGTCGAGCAGCCCGAGGCGATGATTGACCGCACCCGCGCGCTCGAATCGCGGCTGAGCGACGCGATGCACGCGCTGCTGACCCAGCGTTTTGTCGACAAGCGAACGCGGGTGTTGATGCGCGGTCTGCTGAAGGATACATTGGCGCAGGATGTGGTGGTTGATGACGACGGCACAGTATTGGTCGAGGGACAGGAAATAGGAACACTCAAGGGCTTCCAATTTCTCGTGCCATCCGATAGCCGGAGAGAAGATCGCAAGATGCTGCTTGCGGCGGCAGAAAGATATTTGGGACGAATTATGACAGACAATGCAGACGCTCTTGCCAAGGCACCGGACTCTGTTCTGGCATTGGTCCCCGATGCGGCCGGACAGCCGGCCATATTATGGGGCGATAGCCGACTGGCGGTTTTGTCCAAGGGCAAGACTCTGCTGCAGCCCGAGATCAAGTTCGAACGGTCGATCAAGGATATGGCCGCCGACGACAGCCAGAAAGTGATCGACCGGGTCAAGGCCTGGGTCGATGCAATGAAGGCCAAGCATCTGCAAGGCCTGATGAAAATTGATGCGCTCGCCAATGATCCGGAAACACCGGCGGCGGTGCGCGCCCTGTTTGCGCAGATAGTCGATGCCGGTGGCATATTGTCGCGGCGCGAAATCGATCAGGCGGTGCGCGCCCTCGACAATGACATGCGCGGCCATGCCCGGCGCGCCGGGCTTGTGTTCGGGGCGCTCGACATTTTTCATCATGCGCTGATGAAGCCCGGTGCGGTGCTCTGGCGGACGGCATTGTTCGCAGCCTATGATGCCAAGCCGATGATCGATCAGGCCCCGGATAATGCCGTCCACCTCAAGCAGGGGACGTTCGCTGCTGCCGATCATGCTGCGCGGCTCGGCTTTCGCAAGATTGGCGACGAATATATCCGCGTCGACATGGTCGAACGATTGATCAAGCAGGCGCATGAAGCGCGGCAGCAAGGCGATATATTCGCCGTTGATCCCGCTCTGGCGACGTCACTGGGCCTGTCGCCAGCGTGTCACGAAGCGCTGCTGGCGCTGGCAGGTTTTGTCAAAACCGACGACCAGCCCGCGCCGGTCGAAAAGCCGGTTGCCGATGTCGGTTCGCCACCGCACGCTACCGCCGACAAGGCGGAATCGGTGGCCGAAGAGACCGTTACCGAGGAGAAAATGTCCGAAGAGAGCGCATCGCTGGATGATGCGGCGGCGGTTGCGGAACCGGTGGCAGATGCTGCCGAACAGGTGGTGAACGCGGAAGCACCGGTTGCGCCCGTGCAATTTTGGCGCTGGAAGGGCATGGCGCGCAAAAAGCCGGGAGGCCAGTTTAAATCCCGCGAAAAGCATCAAAAGCGACCCAAGGGTGCGCCCGTCAAGCGCAAGGTCGAGCCGGTTCTGGCGACCGCTGGCGGTGCCTTTGCCGAACTGGCTGCGCTCAGGGACAGCATGAAAAAATAGGATGCAGGCTTGAACGGCAGAGCAGCGAACGCGATCCCCGCAGCGCATCCCACGCTGCGGATTGACAAGCTGCTCTGGTATCTGCGCTTTGCCCACAACCGGGTGATGGCGCGCAAGCTGGCGGAACAGGGTTATGTCCGGATGAACGGGCGGCGGATCGAGCGCGGGCATGTCAAGGTCCGGCAAGGAGACATTCTCACGATCCCGCAAGGCCGGTATGTGCATGTGGTGCGTATCATCGCCTTGCCGGAACGTCGCAGCAGCGCTTTGCAGGCGCAATCCTGTTATGAGATATTGCAGACTGGTAATTGAATTAGCGGCCAAACCAACTGTTGACGTGCCAGAAATTGCGCAATAGCTAGGATGAAATTTCTGACTTCGAATGCCGGACTGGATTAGGGGAGTTCACAACCAGATGACTTATGTTGTTACTGAAGCCTGCATCAAATGCAAATATATGGACTGTGTCGAAGTCTGCCCCGTGGATTGCTTCTACGAGGGTGACAATATGCTGGTGATCAATCCCAGCGAATGCATTGATTGCGGCGTCTGTGAACCGGAATGCCCGGCCGAAGCGATTCTGCCCGATACCGAGGACGGTCTGGAAAAATGGCTCGAGGTGAATACCAAATTCTCCGAAGAATGGCCGAATATCACGGTCAGCCGCGATCCGCCCGAGGATGCCGACAAGTTCAAGGGCATGGAAGGCAAGTTTGAAGCCTTTTTCTCCGAGAAACCCGGCGAGGGCGATTAGGGATTGGCTTGCGGACCATATTTCGCGGATAATTCATCAAGCATCACCAGCATTTTCTCTGCCTGGGCTCGCTGCTCGGGCTGATAGGCATTGGTTTTCGCAAGTTCGAACCACTCTCTGGCTATTTTTAATGTCGCGAGATCAATGCCGCTGATTTTGTCATCGGTATAGATGAACATCCTGGCGATATTTGCGTTACCGAGATGGAATGAGGCATCCTTGCGCCCGGCTTGATAAGATATTTTCCACCATTTCTCCGCTTCTTCCCGGTTCTTGTCGACCCCGTCCCCATTCCAGTAGATCTGGGCAAGAACGAAAGATGCATTGGCATGGTCTTGTTCGGCGGCGGCCAGAAACCATTTGCGGGCCTCGACAGCATCCTTTGCAATGACCTTTCCCAGCAGCAAATAGCCAGCCAGATCGGCTTGGGCGTCAGCAAGACCCGTTTCTGCTGCTTCCCGGCACAGTGCCAGGCCTTGATCGATGTCCATCGTACCACCCTGCGCTGCGATCAGCATGTTGCCATAGGCGCATTTGGCCTTTGCATAGCCCAGTTCTGCGGCTTGTTTGTAGAGCGATCTCGCCTGGGTGTAATCCTGCGGTCTGCCATCGCCGGAATAAAAGCAGGTCGCAAGATTGTGCAATGTGTCCGGTCTCACCTGCGCCACTCGTTCGAAATAGGAACAGGCCTTGGCACTATTCCGTTCATAGTCAAATGCAGCCCCGGCGTATATTTCGCCGAGCAACTCCAGGGCGCTGTCATCTCCCTTGCGACCTAACGCGTCCAGAGCGTCGAGCATCGCATCAATGCCAATTTCATCGCGCGCGTTCAGCAGTTCGCGGACTTCTTCTGTGACGGTGATTTGTGGTTCCGCCGGAGCGGATTGATCTTGGGCGCTGGCGATTAGCATCGGCAAAACCATGTTCATGACCAGGGATTGCGACATCGAGCTTCCGATCGTTTTCTGAAGTGCCGGATTAGGTTAAGCGATATGGATTGATAATCAACATCGCAGATATACGCGGGTTTGAAATCCCGAGCCAGATTCCGTGATCAGTTGTGCAATGCAACGAAAAATTGCTTTTTTGTTACGAATCTGTTAAACAGACGTCAGTTGGCGGCTGGACACCTGAGGGAGCGGGTGGTGTTCGGTCGTTAAACATATGTACGAAAGGGTTTTTTCGTCAAGCGATTACGAAAATCGAACGTTAGCAGCGTTCTTTTCCATTGAATCAAGAAAGGCTTTTTATGGCTGCGAATGTGCTGTCCTTTGATGTGGGCGATTATGTTGTTTATCCTAAACATGGCGTTGGCCGAGTTGTTGAGCTGCAAAATGAAGAAATTGCAGGCATGCAGCTCGAGCTATATGTTTTGCGCTTTGAGAAAGAGCGGATGACCTTGCGGGTTCCGACCAACAAGGCAGAAGGCGTGGGAATGCGCAAACTGTCTTCGGACAAGACGCTGCGGGAAGCCATGGAAACGCTGAAAGCCAAGCCCAAGGTCAAGCGGTCGATGTGGTCGCGCCGTGCCCAGGAATATGAAGCGAAGATCAATTCCGGCGATCTGGTATCGATTGCCGAAGTGACCCGCGATCTGTTCCGTGCCGATGACCAGCCGGAGCAAAGCTATTCCGAACGGCAGATTTTTGAAGCGGCATCCAGCCGTCTCGCTCGCGAACTGGCGGCGATGGAAGAAACCGATGAACCGACGGCTCTGACCAAGATTCTCGAGATTCTCAACATTGCTGCACCGCAATATTATGAAGTCAAGGACGATTGATCGACAGGCTATCGTCCTTCGTCGAAACAGGGAAGGGGTTGTCACAGCAATGTGTCAGCCCCTTTTTTGCCTGGCAGCGATGCACTTTTTAAGTTGATCTCGATCGGGCACACGCGTATTAGTGAAATAATACAGCAGAGGAGACATCGATGAAGAGAATATTGTTTTTGGCACCACTACTGGCACTTGCGGCTTGTGAAGGGTCGATTGCCAACGCCGTCGGTGAAGCCGCTGGTGACGTGACGAGCAGCGGCAGCTTTTCCGATGGTATTGCGATCGGAACCAGTGCCACCAATCCCGGTGCGTTCGAAGGCGTGACGCTTGCCGGCCCCGACAATATTGTCTTCACGACCGGCGCCAATTCGATCCGGGCAGAAGGCGATGCCAAGGCGATCGAACAGCTGCGCTATAAGATTTCCGGTGACGAGATTAAAATTGGACGAGAAAAGAGCGGCATATCCTGGGGCGATACCGGTCGGGCGACAATATATGTCAGCGCGCCTTCCCTGAGGAGTGCCAAGCTGGCCGGTTCGGGTGATATGGAGGTCGATGCGATGACCACAGAATCGACCAAATTGAACATCGCCGGGGCGGGCAATATCAGGGTCGCCAAAATCAAAACCGCGTCACTCGATTCCAAAATTGCCGGTTCGGGCAATCTGACCCTGGCGGGCACAGCCGATTCCGTCGACATATCGATCGCCGGTTCGGGCGATGTCAGCGGCAAGGACATGAAAGCAGAAAGCGTCAGCATATCGGTCGCCGGCAGCGGTAATGTCGAACTGTCCTCGGACGGATCGGTCGATGCCAAGGTCATGGGCTCCGGTGATGTCCGGATTCACGGCGACGCGAAGTGCAAGTCGCGGGCGATGGGATCGGGCGACATCACTTGCGGCTGATTGCTTGATCAAAAAGAGCAACATGCTGAAATCGCTTGGCGATCTGCCCTTGCTGTGGCAGATTCGCCAGCGATGCCAAATCTATGGGAAAAATATGCGGTTCCGAAGCTGATCCGCTTCGCCTGCTCGCAGCCGGCGGTGATGAAAGACCGCAGCGCTATCGTCCCGAAAGCCAATGGCGCGGTGCTCGAACTCGGCTGCGGTGGTGGCATCAATCTGCAATTTTACGATCGTTCCAAGGTCACCAAGCTGACCGGTCTCGATCCGTCGGCAGAATTGCTGGACTATACCAGGCTGGAAGCCAGCGAACGCGGCTTCGACATGGAGATATGCGACGGGATCGGCGAATCGATGCCCTTTGCCGACGCCAGCTTTGATACGGTCCTGACCACCTTCACGCTCTGTTCGGTACAGGACGGGGCACAGGTGCTGTCCGAAATGCGGCGGGTTTTGAAACCCGGCGGCAAGATCCTGTTTCTTGAACATGGCCGGGCCCCCGACAAGGGCCCCGAAAAATGGCAGCAGCGCATTGAACCGGTCTGGAAACATATTGCTGGCGGATGCCATTTGCATCGCCCGGTCGCCAAATTATTCGAAGCCCAGGGCTTTGCATTGGCCGAAACCAGCGGCCACTATGCGCCAAAGACGCCACGCTGGCTTGGCTGGATGGAAGCGGGAGAGGCCCGGCCGCTATGAGATGCCTGCCCGGTATTCTGATCTCCGCCCTGTTGCTGCTGTCCTCGGCAAGCCAGGCAGCAGAACGCAAATTTTCCATCTTCGGCTTTGATGACATCCGGATTGGCAATGGCGTCAATGTCGTGCTGACATCTGGCAAGGGGCCGTCCGCCCGCGCGGATGGACCCTCGCGCGAAATACTCGACCGGGTGTCGCTGCAGAAAAACGGCAAGCAGCTGGTTGTTTCGGTGCAACCCAAGTCACTGGACCGGAACAATTATGAAGAGGATGCGCCGGTCAACCTCTACCTCAGCAGCTATGCGATCGAGAATCTTACCCATCTGGGTTCCGGCAAGGTGACGCTCGACAAATTGTCCGGACGGGCACCGACCGTGCGCATGGGCGGCTTTGGTACGCTCCAGATAGACGCCGTGAAGGCCGACCGGCTTGATGTAGCGATGACCGGCGGCGGCCAGCTAGTGATGGCGGGTGATGCGGTTGCCGCC
The DNA here is from genome assembly GCA_018067055.1 of Sphingomonadales bacterium. Taxonomy (GTDB): domain Bacteria; phylum Pseudomonadota; class Alphaproteobacteria; order Sphingomonadales; family Sphingomonadaceae; genus Parasphingorhabdus. Next base: position 10,810 of record JAGPVK010000410.1, read on the forward strand.
CGGGTCGAGCTACAGGGTGCCAGCATCTTTGAAAGTCCGGGGCTGAAGGTTGAAAAGCTGACCCTGGTGCAACGCGGTCCGGCCAGCAGTCATCTGCTGGTTAAGCGGGAAGCGAATATCAGCAATTTCGGTACCGGACGCATCCAGATTGATGGCCGCCCCAATTGTACGGTGCGAACCGATGGATCGGCCGAGATTATCTGCGACCCTGATCGCTAGATCAGTGCACTGTACCGATTGTCTGATCGATCGACAGCAAGACGCATAGTCGTTCCACTTGCCGCCATTTGCAATAATGGAGATGATTGCCCAGCGACCGGCTCTTGTCGGCCCGGTTGGCCGCTTCCAGCCCGGCTTCTTCGCCATAGTTGCTGATCAGCGATTCGGCATCGCTATAATGAGTGGAGTCAATGAACACCGGTAATTGCATCGTTGGCTCCTGTTGCGGAAAGCACTGGCGCTTTCAATCTTGTCACAATCCCTACAGCCGACCGGTGGAAATATCTTGAAAAGTCAAGGTTACCAATATGTTAATTATAAGATCGTCGGGAAGCTCTAGTCACGGGACAAGTTGTGGTTTAGGGCTGCGTCCATGAACCCTGAAACCCCGAAACATGCTTCCAATTCTTCCAGCGACGGCACGGCAAATCGCAACGGCGGCGGTATATTTATCGCCATTGGCACGGTTGGCGGCGCGATTGTCGGCGGCTTGATGGGGCAGCCGTCGGCTGGTTTGCTGGCCGGACTGGCGCTTGGCGCGGCGGCGGCGCTGCTCATCTGGTGGCGAGGCCGCTAAGCATATCAGTGCGTGCTTGTCAGGACCTGCGACGCCACCTATTATCGGTTCATGCTGAAACATTTTAGAAATATCGCGATTCTGCTCATCATCCTAGGGGTGGGCGCAGGATATTATTTCACCCGTGGCGATACCGCTCGCTTGCCGCTCGAGGCAACCGAGGGTGTGGAACCGGCGTTGACCAATGTCCGCAAGGAATCATTCCCGACCATCAATATCGCCAAGGCCATGCCGTGGGACGAAGGCGAAGGCCCGGTTGCGGCGGAGGGTCTTGTGGTTGAGCGTTTTGCCGAAGGGCTGGACCATCCCCGGAGCATGTTCCGCTTGCCCAATGGCGATCTGCTGGTGGCCGAAACCAATAGCCCGCCTCGAACCAACAAGGGTATCGAAGGCTGGATCATGCGCAATCTGATGAGCAAGGCTGGCGCGGCCACTCCATCGGCCAATCGCATCAGCCTGCTGCGCGACAGCAACAAGGATGGCAAGGTCGACGAGAAATTCACCTTTCTCGAAAATCTCAATTCGCCGTTCGGTATGGCGTTGATCGGCGATACTTTGTACTTCGCCAATACCGACGCGGTCTATGCCTATCCCTATGCGGAAGGCGAAACGAAAATTACCACCGAGGGCCGCAAGGTTGCCAATCTCAATGCAAAGGCGCCGAACAATCATTGGACCCGGGGCCTGCTCGCCAGCAAGGACGGAAAATATCTTTACGTTTCGGTCGGCTCGAACAGCAATATCGGCGAAAACGGCATGGATATAGAGAAGCAGCGCGCTGCCATCTTGCAGGTCGAACTCGCGACCAACAAGAAGACCATCTATGCCGACGGTATGCGTAATCCGGTTGGCATGGCCTATCTGCCTGGCACTGACAAATTTTATGCGGTGGTCAACGAGCGCGATATGCTCGGCAGCGACATGGTCCCGGACTATCTTACCGAAGTGCGCTGGGGCGCACATTATGGCTGGCCCTGGCACTTCTGGGGCGGCAATGTCGACCCGCGTGTCGAACCGAAAAATCTCGACCACCGCCAATATGAGCGGCGGCCGGACTATGCGCTGGGGGCGCATGTCGCGCCGCTCGGCCTTGCCTTTTCGCATGGCCAGGCGCTCGGCAAACCCTTTGCCACCGGTGCGGTTGTCGCGCGGCACGGTTCGTGGAATCGTCAGCCGCTGTCCGGCTATGACGTGGTCTATGTCAATTTCAATCAGCGCGGTGAACCGGAAGGCAAGCCAGCGACGATCCTGAGCGGATTTGTCGACGAAGAGGGCGAGGCCCGCGGCCGTCCGGCGATGGTCGACTTTGACCAGACCGGAGCGCTGCTGGTGAGTGACGATGTCGGCGGGATCATCTGGCGGGTATCGCGCGCAGGTGCAGCCAAGCCGGAGGTGGCGGCCAAGAAATAGTCTAGGCCAGTGACCGTCCGGCGCGCCCGGCCAGTTCGATAATATATTGCCACGCCACTCGGCCAGACCGGCTGCCGCGCTGCTTTGCCCACAGCAGGGCATCTTCGCGCTCGAACTTCAGATCATGGGCTGCGGCATAGCGGGAGATGATGGCGAGATAATCGTCCTGCGATGCGGCGTGAAATCCCAGCCGCAAGCCGAAACGATCGGATAGCGCCAGCTGATCATCGACCGCGTCGCGCGGGTTGACCGGGTCATCCTGCTCGCTCATCTGGCGCGACACGATATGGCGGCGGTTCGAGGTGACGTACAGGCGGACATTGGCCGGTCGCTCGCTGGCACCGCCCTCCAGCATCGAACGCAACAATCGCGGCTCGGCGCTGCCTTCGGCAAATCCGATGTCATCGATGAAAATAACGAAGCGGCGGCGCACGGCTGCGAGCATCGCGAATAGCTCCGGCAGATTTTCCAGCTGGTCGGACGGTGCCTCGACCAGGGCAATATCCTCACCCTGCGTTTGCAACGCCCGGATCACCGACTTGGCGAGCGCCGATTTTCCCATGCCGCGCGATCCCCAGAGCAGCACATCATGCGCGCCATGGCCGCGGGCGTGGCGGCGGCTGTTGTCGAGCAAGCGTGTCTTTTGCTGATCGATGCCGGTGAGCAGATCGATATCAACCGGGTCGAAAGGCGCTATCGCTTTGACGCCATGTCCGTCCCACAGAAAGGCCGCTCCCGTTGCCATATCAGCCGGTTTGGCGGCTGGCGGGGCAAGGCGTTCGAGCGCATCGGCGATCCGGCCCAACACTTCCTTGTTGTCCGCATCTGGCACAATCAGCCAGCCAGTTCTGCGCTGTCGAGCTCGTAGAGAATCTCCGCGCCGGCCATCGCTGCAGCCTTGAGGCCGAGCGCTTCCGGTACCAGATGGTCGAGATAATAGCGGGTGGTGACCAGTTTCGCCTTGAGAAACGG
>JAGPVK010000421.1 GCA_018067055.1 Sphingomonadales bacterium
AGGCTTGAGAGCTTTGACCAGCTGCGCCCGCATTACCGGATCGATTTTGCGGATGCCGTTGCGGAACCAATGCCGGGTACGGGCAAGCTAGATCGGCTGATCGATCAGGCCGCAGTCCAAGCTGCATTCGAAGCGGTCGGCGCGGCCGATGCTTGCCTGATGATGGCGCGCGACTATGCCAATGACCGCCAGATTTTTGGCCGGCCGCTCGGCGGCTATCAGGCGATCAAGCACAAGCTTGCCGATGTCGCCGTCGCTACCGAACTGGCGCGCTCCAATGCCTATTTTGGTGGATGGGCTGCCGAATCTTCGGTGGATGATCTCCCCGCCGCTGCCGCCGCTGCCCGTCTTTCGGCGATCAAATGTTTCGAAATGGCGGCGCGCGAAAATCTGCAGATACATGGCGGTATTGGTTATACGTTCGAAGCCAATTGCCATTTCTATTATCGGCGCGAACGGATGCTCGCCGTGCATCTTGGCAATCGCGGCTTCTGGGCCGAACGATTGCTGAACGCCCAGCCAGGCAGCCAGGTTCAAGCAGCATAGGAATAGCATTATGGATTTCAACGACAGTGCCACTGAAGCCGCTTTCCGGAGCGCCGCCCGCAGCTGGCTGGCCGAGCATGCGCCGGCGCACGAGATCGGCGCTGGCAGCAAAATGACCGATATCGAGGAGGCCGATCGCGGCCGCGCCTGGATGCGCGAGCTTTTTACCGGAGGCTGGTCCGGACTGACCTTTCCAAAGGCGCTTGGTGGTGGCGGTCTCACAGGAAGCGAGGCCGTCATTTTCTCGGAAGAAGAGGGCAGATACCATCTGCCGAAGGGGCCTTTTACCTCTATCGGCACGGGCATGGCGCTGCCGGTGATTGCCAAACACGGCAATGATGCACAACGCGCGCAGTTCATCGAAGCAACGCTGAATGGCGACATAACCTGGTGCCAGCTGTTTTCGGAACCGGCCGCCGGCTCCGACCTTGCGGCGCTGCGCACCAAGGCGGTGCGCGCCGACGATGGGTCGGGTGACTGGATCATCAATGGCCAGAAGCTCTGGTCGAGCTGGGCCCATCTTACCGACTGGGGCATTTTGATTGTCCGCACCGACCCCAGCCTTCCCAAACATAAGGGCCTGACCTTTTTCGTCGTCGACATGAAATCACCCGGGATCGAGACCCGTCCGATCCGCCAGATTTCTGGAGCGAGCGAGTTCAACGAAACCTTTCTGACCGACGTCCGGATTCCCGGTACCAATCGTATCGGCGCCGAGGGTGAAGGCTGGGCATGCTGCATGACGGTATTGATGGGTGAGCGGCTTGGTTCGGGTGCCCATCGCAGTGGCGTCGAGCCGCTGCTCGACTATGCGGCAGCTACCCCTGATGGACGTGGCGGGACGATGATGGATGATCGCTCGATTCGCCAGCAACTGGCCGAGGCGCTAGCAGAAGAGCAAGGCGAGCGGTTTTTTCAGGCCCGGCTGCGTACCATGGTATCCAAGGGAGAGAATCCAGGAGCGCTCGCCGGCATGGTCAAGCTTGCCTATGCTGCGCGCTACCAGAAAACAAACGGTCTTGCGCTTGAATTGCGCGGTCTGGCGGGAATCGCCGCGGAGCCAGAGGATACGCAAACCAGCGACGTGCAATATGATTATATCTATTCGACGGTGATGCGGATTGCCGGCGGTGCCGACGAAGTATTGCGCAATCAGATCGCCGAACGGGTGCTCGGCATGCCCGGCGAGGTACGGATGGACAAGAATGTCCCGTTCGAGGATTTGAAATAAGCCGAACCGCTTTCAAATTATCACGGATATCCGGTCAGCGGGCTTTTCGTCGTTCGGATGCTGCTTTTGCCAGCGGCTCCGCCAGTTCCTTTTTCAATATCTTGCCATTGGGATTGAGCGGCATGGTTTCGAGTACCACCAGCGTGCGTGGCACTTTATTGTCGCCGAGATGTTCGCGGCAAAAGGCAATGATTTCATCGCTGGTTGCGCTTTGATTGGGACGCAGCGTAACGGCAGCTGCAATATCTTCTCCCAGCACCTCATGCGGCACACCAACGACGGCGGCCTGTTGTACCGCAGGATGTAAATGCAATATGGTTTCGATCTCGAGCGGCGTGATATTGTAGCCGCCGCGGATGATCAGTTCTTTCGAGCGGCCCGACATTATCAGGTCGCCGTCTTCGTCGATGAATCCGAGGTCGCCGGTTTTGGTCCAGCCGCCAGCGAAGCTGTCGGCAGAAGCCTCCGCATCATTCCAGTATCGGCGCGGGTGTTTCTGCCAGCCGTAAATTTCCGCGACAACGCCGGTTTCCGTGATCACATTGCCGTCTTCGTTGCGAAGTTGCATGTTTTTTGGAAGCTTGCCGACACAGCCGGGCTTCAGCACCTGTTCCTTGCTCTTGGTACCAACCCCGACCCCGCCCTCGGACATTCCATAACTGTTGCGGATACGGACATGCGGCCAAAGCTCCATTGCACGCATTACCGAATCATGCGGCAAGGGTGCTGTCCCGGTCATCAGATATTTGACTCCCCCGAAATCATAGTCGCCGACGGCGGGATGATCGAGGACAAGTCGCAGCATTGAGGGCACGAGATAAACAAGATTCGGACGCTTTTCCCGGACCAGGTCCAGAAATCCTTTCGGATCGAATTTTGGTTGGGTGATCGCCATCGCGCCGCCGCGCGCGGGCAGCATGACAATGCCGAGATTGCCGCCGGAACCGGTGAGCGGAAGCGCGTGGAGAGTTGACCGCGAACGCTCCATATTGGTCCCGGTAACGCCAGTCATAAGATCAGGGTGGGAAACGACGACACCCTTGATTTTCCCCGTGGTTCCCGATGTGCCCAGGATCTCTGCGTCTGCCATGGGGTCCAGTCCGGCCTGGTCAGGGAGCGCCGCAACATCACGCGGCATTTTTTCAACCGTCCAGCATCCGGCCAGTTCAATGTCCTTCACCAGATCAGGCGCGTCGGTGATGCAATAGCGCGGCTCACAAAGAGCTGCATAGTCCGCGACTTCCCGTGGGTTCAGGCGGGTGCTGACCGGGCAAGCAATACCGCCGGCACGAAACACGGCGAATACCGCAATCGCCATTTCCACGGCGTGCATATTGCTGATCGGAAGGAAGACCCGATCGCCCGGGACCAGACCTGCAGCCGCCAGGCCACCGCCGACTTCGTCAGCTTCGCGGTCCCATTCGGAGAAGGTGATCTGCCGTCTGGTATCGTCGTGCGCGATTTCATCTTTCTGGTGCGACGCACGCACCTTCAATGCATCGCTGATGCGGCGAACTTCCATAATGGCACTATCTCCTTGCGTCGTTAATAGGGATGTATTACCTAGTTATATAACTGGTGACAAGGGAGATATGACATGACTGACACGAAAACCGACATAAAACAAAGCGATGAGTGGCAGAAAGCCGTAGCCTATGAGATAACTGATGCGGATATTGAGCGCCAACGCAAACTGATCGGATTCGAGCAGGCGGCCAAGACCCGCGAATATATCCAAACCGCGACGGAAGACAATATTCGCAACTTTGCGCATGGTATGGGCGATGACAAGCCGCTCTATTGTGACCCGCATTATGCCAAGAAGACTCGCTGGGGCAGCGTGATTGCCCCGGGGATGATGGCAGGGGTGATCAACCATCCGATGCTTGGTGATCCGGTTCCTGACGAGATCAAGGCGTTGCGCAAGAGCCTGTTCAAGGGCGTGCACGTCTTCGTATCGGGCTCGCAATGGGATTTCTACCGCCCGATTTTTCCCGGCGACACCATTTACAGTTTCAACGGCGATGAGAGCTGCGAGGTCAAGCAATCCGAATTTGCCGGGCGTTCAGTCATTTCCAACCGACGCGACGTCAAGCTGAATCAGCGCGGCGAAGTCGTTGCTGTCTACCGTATCCTGCGGGTTATGACGGAACGCAAGACCGCCGCCAAAAAGGGCAAATATTCGGCTATCGAACCGGCGACCTACACCGACGAGGAAATGCAGGCGGTTGAGGATATCTATGCCGCTGAAAAGGTTCAGGGTGCTGGCAAGCGCTGGTTTGAAGATGTCGAAAAGGGTGATTCGCTGGGCCAGCAAGCCAAGGGCCCGTTGACAGTTACCGACGTTATCTGCTTCCATTCGGGTGGCTATGGCTTTGTTCCTTATGCGCCGACCGCCAACCGGCTTGCGCACAAGAACCGCCAGCGCATACCGGCCTTCTATGTCAAGAACGAGCATGGCATTCCCGACGTCGCACAGCGGCTGCATTGGGATCCCGTGTGGGCACAGGCGATCGGCAACCCGATGGCTTATGATTATGGAGTCATGCGTGAAAATTATCTGTGGCAATATCTCAGTGACTGGGCCGGCGATGACGCCATCATCACCCATGTTCATGACGAAATTCGCAAGTTCAACTATATGGGCGATGTCCAGCGGGTGACCGGCGAAGTGCTGGCCAAGCGACAGGAGGGTGGTCAGAGCTATGTTGATGTTGCGGTGAAATTTACCAACCAGCGCGACGAAGAAACCGTCCGGGCGACGGCGACCATTGCCTTGCCCAGCAAGGAACGGCCATTGCCGCTATATCCGGCCGTGCCCGAAGAACTGGCGGCAAAGGCGGTCACCATGCTGGCACGCCACCGCGAACTTGGCGGGGATTGATCGGCCTTCCTTATCGTTAGATAATGCCGAAGCAGGGGAGGCTATTATATGTCTGAAATCTTGATCGACAATGATAATGGTGTTCGCACCATCACGCTCAACCGGCCTGACCGGCTGAATGCATTGACCGGCTCTATCATGGAGCCGCTTGCCGATGCCTGCGCCGATGCCGCACGCGATGCATCGGTCGGCTGTGTCGTCATAACCGGGGCGGGCAGGGGTTTTTGCGCCGGCGGTGACCTCAAGGAAGGCGGCGGCGACAAAGCCGTAGTGCCGGCCAATGCGGAAAGCGGCAGTCGCACCGAGCAGGGCTTTGTCCGGCTGCGTGGTTTCATGGAAACGGCCCGCTTGCTGCATGAAATGCCGAAACCGACGATTGCCATGGTCAATGGTCCGGTTGCGGGCGCAGGGATTGGCATTGCCGGAGCGTGCGACCTGCGTTTTGCTGGTAAAAGCGCGTCCTTCCTGACGGCCTTCGATCGTATTGGCGCGGGGGGCGATTTCGGCTCGGCCTGGTTCTGGACCAAGATTCTTGGCACCGGTGTTGCGCGGGAATTGTTCCTGCTTGGCGAGAAACTGACCGCTGACGAGGCTTTTGCAAAGGGGATTTATACTCGGCTGTTTGACGATGACGCGTTGCGCGACGAGGTCATGAAGGCGGCGCACCGGCTCGCCGACGGGCCGCGCATGGGCTATCGCTATATGAAGGCAAACCTCAACAATGCCGAGGACTGGGCATTCGAAGCTGCGCTTGACGCCGAAGCGCTCAACATGACGCTCTCGACCACCGCCACCGCAATGATCTGGCGTGAGAAGAAGAAGGCCGAAAATCTGGATGGCTGAATTCGAACATATTCGCATCGACCGACTCGACGATGGAATAGCAGCCGTGGTGGTCGCGCGGGCCGATATCGGCAACGCCTCTTCGCCAGATATGCTGGGCGAAATACGCGATGCGTTTGCAGACTTGTCAACCGATCGCAATGTCCGCGCCATCATCTTTTCCGCCGAGGGCAAGCATTTCTCGGTCGGCGCCGACTTTGCCTTTCTGCAGCGGCTCACTAAAATGAGCGCGGTCGAGATCAAGGATACCGTCTACGCCAATTTTCAAGGCGCCGCGCGCGCGATTTACCGCTGCCCTAAGCCCACCTTGGCGCTGGTCCAGGGCGCGGCGGTGACGGTCGGCTGTGAACTGGCTCTGGCCTGCGACTTTCGTGTCGCGGCTGACAGTGCGATGTTTCAGGAAAGCTGGATCAAGCTGGGCATCATGCCGCCGCTGGGCGGAACTTTTCTGCTGCCGCGCCTTGTCGGTTTGGGCCGGGCGATGGAAATGTGCCTGCGCGGCAAACAGGTTCGCGCCGAGGAAGCATTGCAGATCGGTCTGGTCAGCGAAGTGGTATCGAAAGATGATCTTTCAGCGCGCGGTCTGGAACTGGCGCGGGAGCTCGCGGCCTCTGCACCGCTTGGCTATGCGACGGTCAAACAGTCGATCCAGCGCGCGCTGGAGAGCAGCATGGAGGCCGAATGGCAGGCGAACCTGCCCAATCAGGCGCTGCTGCTCGGCAGCAAGGATCACCGCGAGAGACTGTCGGCGATCACCGAAAAACGCGCACCGAATTTTATCGGCGAATAGGAGGCAATCAATGGATTTGAGTTATGGCGAGATGGCCGAGGCCTATCGCGCAGATGTCAAAAGCTTTCTTTCCGTCAACTGGCCGCCGGCAGCTGATCTGCGCGGCGCTGACCTCAAGCAATATATTCGTGCATTCCGGACGAAAGCGACGGAACAGGGTTATCTCTACCGCGCTGTTCCCAAAGTCTATGGCGGCTCTGAACAGCCGGTTGATGTGATCAGGGCGCAGGTGATCCGCGAGGAATTTGTTCGCGCCCGCGCGCCGATGGAGGTCGGCGGCAACGGCATGAACATGACCGTGCCGACTTTGCTCGAAAAAGGCACCCAGGAGCAGAAGGACCAGTTCATCCGCAAGACCGTCGAGGGCGAATATATCTGGGGACAGGGATATTCCGAGCCCGGCTCCGGCTCTGATCTGGCCAGTGTGCGGACCAAGGGCGAACTGTCGGAGGACGGCAGCAAATGGATCATCAACGGCCAGAAAATCTGGACGTCGCAGGGCATGCAGGCGACCCA
>JAGPVK010000013.1 GCA_018067055.1 Sphingomonadales bacterium
AGGGTCCGCGTTTTGTTTCCCGGAAGGACGCAAACTGACCTAGTCTACATCCTCGACATCGACCTTTTCGCCGGTGACCTTTTGCGCCAGCGTCGCGGCGATAAATTCGTCAAGGCCGCCGTCGAGCACCGCGTTGGGCGCGCTGCTGGTATAGCCGGTGCGCAGATCCTTCACCATCTGATAGGGTTGCAGGACATAGGAACGGATCTGGTGGCCCCAGCCGATTTCGGTTTTTGCTTCATATTCGCCGGAGGCTTCGGCTTCACGGCGCTGCAGTTCGGCTTCGAACAACCTGGCTTTCAGCATGCCCATGGCGGTGGCACGGTTCTTGTGCTGGCTGCGGTCATTCTGGCTGGCGACGACAATCCCGGTCGGCTGGTGGGTGATGCGGACGGCGCTGTCGGTGGTGTTGACATGCTGGCCGCCGGAGCCGGAGGCGCGATAGGTGTCGATCTTGAGATCGCTCTCGTTGATTTCGACCTCGAAACTGTCGTCGATCACCGGATAGACCCAGACGCTGGAGAAACTGGTGTGGCGCTTGGCGGCGCTGTCGAACGGAGAGATGCGGACGAGCCGGTGGACCCCGCTTTCGGTCTTGGCATAGCCATAAGCATTCTCGCCTTTCACCTCGATCGTCGCAGATTTGATCCCGGCCTGATCGCCTGCCTGATAATCGACCATCGAGACCTTGTAGCCGCGCGCTTCGGCCCAGCGCTGGTACATGCGCAGCAGCATCTCGGCCCAGTCCTGGCTCTCGGTACCGCCGGCGCCGGCGTGAATTTCGATATAGGTATCGAGACTGTCGGCTTCGCCGGAGAGCAAGGCCTTGACCTTGTCGCGGTCGGCGCGGGCTGCGAGTTTCTCCAGGCTGGCGGCGCCTTCGTCAGCGAGTTCGGCGTCGCCTTCTTCCTCGGCCATTTCAATAAATTCGAGCGCGTCGTTGCGTTCCTGCTCGATTTCGCGCGCAGCGCTGATCGATTCATCGAGGCGGCGGCGCTCGGTCATCACCGCTTGCGCGGCGGTCTGGTCGTCCCAAAGGGTCGGGTCCTCCACGCGAGCATTCAATTCGTCGAGACGGCGCAAGGCAACATCCCAGTTGAGCGAGGTCCTGATCAGGTCGAGGGCGGCGTCGATCCGGTCGACATAGGCTTGCGCATCGGCACGCATGATAATCTCCAAAACTAGTGGCAGCAGCGATTAGACGATTGGGCGGCTATGTAAAGTGGCGTGGGGAGGGGCAGGGCCGGCAAGACAGGGTTGCTGACCGTTATCATTGATAAAATCTATCAAAAGACTACATTTTAATTGATTGGATCGTTAGCAAGGCAATATCTAAATGGGGGCAGCAAGCAGGCCGCAGCAATCGTTGCTTCGCATCAGTTTGAAAGGAAAACCATGATTTACCGAAGAATTTCCGGCACCGTCCTGGCAGCGCTTCTCATCTCCACTCCTGCCGTGGCAGAGCATCACAAATCCCCCGGCTATGGCACCGACAATGGGCCGGAAAAATGGGGGCAATTGTCCGACAAATATGCACTGTGCGAGAGTGGTGACATGCAGTCGCCGATCGATCTGGCCGGGGCCAATGCCAAGGGGAATGTGGCGCTGGCGGTAAACTATCAGAGCGGACCGCTGACGGTTTCAAACAAGGGGCTGACCATACAGGCTGATTTTGCGGCCGGTTCTTCGATGACCAGCGGCGGCACGAGGTTCAACCTGATCCAGATTCATTTCCACACACCGTCCGAACATGCGATATCGGGTAAACGCTACCCGCTTACCGGTCATTTTGTCCACGCCACCGAGGGCGGCAAATTGGGCGTTCTTGGCGTGATGTTTGAAGCGGGCGCGGCCAATGCGGAACTGGCCAAAATTCTTGCTGCTGCCCCGACCACAAAATCAGAGCCTGCGACCGTAGCTGGCCAGATGATCGATCCCAATGGCATGCTGCCGACGGATCGCTCAATCTATCGCTATATGGGCTCGCTGACCACGCCGCCGTGCAGCGAAGGGGTGAATTGGCACGTGCTGAAGAATCCGATCACGGCGAGTGCCGAGCAGATCGCAGCTTTTGAGGCGTTGATGGGTGACAGCGCGCGTCCGGTGCGAGCGCTCAACAACCGGTTGGTGGTCGCTCCCGAGTAAAGATCAACTGCTGCTCTTCTGTCAGATCAGCGGCTTTTGTGGTAGCATCACTGCAAGGTCAGGAGACATTCGGCATGGCGATAAGAAATTTTACCGACAAGGACGTGCCCGACCAGAGCGGGCGCGTCTTCTTTGTTACCGGCGCGAATAGTGGGCTTGGTTATCATACGGCAAAGCTGCTCGCGGGCAGGGGAGCGCGGGTGCTGCTTGGTTGTCGCTCCGAGGAAAAAGCTGAGCTGGCGATGGCAGACATTCGTGCGGTCTATCCGGAGGCCGATATGCGGTTCATTCCGCTCGATCTGGGCAACCTCAAGTCCATTCGCGATGCGGCGAAGCTGGTGGGGCAGGAGCCGCGGCTGGATGTTCTGGTCAACAATGCCGGGATCATGATGCCGCCACGGGAAGAGACTGCCGACGGATTTGAAACACAATTTGGCGTCAATCATCTGGGGACGTTTGCGCTGACCGGGCTGTTGCTCGACAAGCTTGCAGAAGGGGAAGCACCCCGGGTCGTGATTACATCCAGCATGGCGCATCGCAGCGGCAGGATCGATTTTGACGATATCAATGCAGAGGACAGCTACAGCCGCTGGGGCCGTTATGCGATGAGCAAACTGGCCAATCTGCTGCACATGTACGAACTTGACCGGCGGTTGCGCGCGGCCGATTCTCCGATCATCGCGGTCGCCTGTCATCCGGGCGTTGCCGATACCGAACTGACAAAGAATTTTCCGGGCTTGGTGGTTTCTTTGCTCCGTCCGTTCTCCGGCCTGTTCATGAACAGCGCGGCACAAGGGGCCTGGCCAACGCTGGCCGCTGCGGTTGGGGACGGTGTCGAGGCCGGCCAATATTTCGGGCCTAGCCGCAATGGCGAGTGGATCGGGCCAGCGCGAGAAGTGCAACCCCGGCCAAAAGCCAAGCGGATCGAGCCGGCTAAACGGCTGTGGGCAGTTTCGGAAGAAATGACCGGCGTAAAATATCCCGTTTGAATGTCGGATCGCTTAAAATTTAGGCATTTTCTTTGCTTTCAGGGCCTTAATGCGCTAGCTCCGCGTTGGGAGGACAGGTTTGAACGCTTCTGTTGAGGGGATAATACTTGTTCGATGAAATGCTGGGTAGCGGAGAAGATGTCCGCCAGCCCTATCAGGACTATAAAAACTGGCTTGATCATGAAGATGTCAGGCGGCTCCATCGCAAATCGGCAGAAGCGGAGGCCTTTTTCCGAAAAACCGGAATCACGTTCAATGTCTATGGACAGGATGAGGCCGATGAACGCCTGATCCCTTTTGACGTTGTGCCGCGCGTGCTGTCAGCGAGCGAGTGGCGCAAGCTGTCGAAAGGCATTGAGCAGCGTGTCCGTGCAATCAACGCCTTTCTCTATGATATCTACCACCGGCAGGAGATATTGCGCGCCGGCCGCGTACCGATCGAACTGATCGCCAACAATGCCGCCTTTTTGCCGCAAATGATTGGCGTAAATCCGCCGGGTGGCATTTACACGCATATTATCGGTACCGACATTGTCCGCACCGGTGACGAAGAATTTTACGTACTCGAGGATAATGCCCGCACCCCTTCCGGTGTGAGTTACATGCTCGAAAATCGCGAAACCATGTTGCAGATGTTCCCTGAGCTTTTTGCCAAGATCAAGGTGCAGGAAGTCAGCAATTATCCCGGTCAGCTGCGTCGTTCGCTTGCTGCTTGTGCGCCGCCGCAATGTGAAGGCAAACCGGTGGTAGCCGTACTGACCCCGGGCATCCACAACAGCGCCTATTTCGAGCACAGCTTTCTCGCCGACCAGATGGGCGTGGAACTGGTCGAGGGGCATGATCTCAAGATTGTCGATGGCCGCGTGGCGATGCGCACGACCGAAGGCTATACCGCGATCGATGTTCTCTACCGCCGGATTGATGATGAATATCTCGATCCGCTCAATTTCAATCCGCATTCAATGCTCGGCGTGCCGGGCATATTCGATGTCTACCGGTCAGGCGGCATCACCATCGCCAATGCGCCCGGCACCGGCATATCCGATGACAAGGCGCTGTACAGCTATATGCCCGACATCGTCGAATTCTATACCGGCGAGAAGCCCTTGCTCGAAAATGTGCCGACCTGGCGCTGTTCTGAAAAGGACGAGCTAGCCTATGTGCTGGAACATCTGGAAGAACTGGTGGTCAAGGAGGTTCACGGATCGGGCGGCTATGGCATGCTGGTCGGACCGGCTGCCTCGAAGAAGGAAGTTGGGGCCTTCCGGGCCAAGCTGATCGATAATGCCAGCAATTATATCGCCCAGCCAACGCTGGCGCTGTCCACGGTTCCGATTTTTACGAAAAAAGGACTGTCCCCGCGGCATGTTGATCTCAGGCCATTTGTCCTGGTGTCGCCCGAAGGTATCAGTATCACTCCGGGCGGTTTGACCCGGGTGGCGATGACCAAGGGATCGCTGGTGGTGAACAGCAGTCAGGGCGGAGGCACCAAGGATACATGGGTGCTGGAAGAATGAGGGGGCGTGTCTGATGTTGGGTAAAACAGCTGCAAGCCTGTTCTGGATGTCACGCTATCTTGAGCGTGTCGAGAATAGTGCGCGTTTCATCGAAGCGGGATTTCGTATCGCGCTGACCCGTTCCGCTTCCGCGAGTGGTGAATGGTCGTCGGTTCTCAAGTCATCAGGCGTGCTTGAGGCCTATCGTGCCAAGCATGACGATTTTGAATCCACAAAGGTGATCGATTTTCTGCTGCGCGATCGTGACAATGCCGGCAGTGTCATGGTGCTGATGAAACAGGCCCGTGACAGTGCCAGGACAGCAAGAACGGCGCTGACTCGCGAAGTTTGGGAAGCCACCAACGAAAGCTGGATTACGTTGAATGCAGCGATGGCCAAGCCGGTAAGCGAGCAGGATCTGCCCGAAACGCTCGGATTGATCCGGCAGCAAAGCGCATTGGTCAGAGGTGCGACCCTCGGTACCATGTTACGCAATGACGGTTTCAATTTTCTGCGGCTTGGCAGCTTTCTGGAGCGGGCCGACAGTACGGCCCGCATCCTCGATGTGAAATATTATCTGCTGCTGCCGTCGGTCGCGCTGATCGGATCATCGGTCGATAATGTGCAATGGGAAACGATCCTGCGGTCGGTTTCCGCGCATCGTTCGTTCCGCTGGCTCAATGGCCCGGATATCAGCGCCAAGGCCGTGGCGGATTATCTGATGCTCCATAAGCAAATGCCCCGCTCACTGACCTTTTGCTACGCCAAGATCAGCGACAATCTGAACTATCTGGACGAAAACTACGATCGCAAAAGCCGGTCCGGCGAGCTCGCGCAGGAGATTTGCAACAATATTCTGAGCAAGCCGATCGAGGCGATTTTTGAATATGGCCTGCACCAATATATCGGCGATTTCATTGTCGCAAATAACGGTCTGGCCGCGCAAATCGAAACAGATTTCAATTTTCAGGACAGGGTCGGATAATCATGCTGCTGAAGATCAATCACGAAACCCGCTATGTCTATGACACGCCCGTGCAATATGGATTGCAGCAGGTCCGGCTGCGACCGAAGGAGCGACGCGGACAAGCAGTCAAAAGCTGGAATCTCGAAGTCGACGGTGGCAAGGTCGAGCTGTCATTCGAGGACCAGCATTGCAATCATGTCGACCTGATCAGCATCGAAAAGGGCCGCACGGAAATATCGATCAAGTGCACCGGCGAAGTCGAAAATACGGACGGCAGCGGGATCATGGGTACACACTCCGGCTTTGCGCCTCTCTGGTATTTTCAGCAGTCGACAAATTTGACAAAACCTGGCCCGGAAACCCGAAAATTGGTGGCATCGCTGGGCGAGGATTTTGAAAGTGATGTCGCCAGACTGCACGCATTGTCTGCGGCCGTGGTGGAGAAAGTTGCTTATCGCACCGGCCGAACCGATGCCGAAACGGATGCCGAAACCGCCCTTAAAACCGGCGAAGGCGTCTGTCAGGATCATAGCCATATTTTCTGCGCTGCAGCCCGCTTGCTGGGTTTTCCCACCCGTTATGTTTCGGGCTATCTGATGATGAGCGACCGCGTTGATCAGGATGCCACCCACGCGTGGGCGGAAGCCCATATCCAGGGATTGGGCTGGGTCGGATTTGATGTTTCCAATGGCTATTCTCCGGATGAACGCTATGTGCGGATCGCGACCGGGCTTGATTATCGAGAAGCTTCGCCGATTTCAGGCATGAGATATGGGTCGGCGAGCGAAGATATGATTGTCACGCTTCAGGTTCAGCAGTAATCTAGCCTTGAGCTAATTCAGGAATAAAGAAATGACCTATTGCGTGGGCCTGCGGATGAAACGTGGCCTTGTTTTCATGTCTGATACCCGGACCAACGCCGGTGTCGATGATATTGCCCAAGTCAAGAAACTGACCAGCTGGGAAGTGCCGGGCGATCGCGTGATCACTCTGCTGTCGGCTGGTAATCTGGCCACCACGCAAGCGGTTGTCAGCCTGCTCGACGAGCGCGGCAAGCATCCGGATGATCGCAATCCGTCGATTCTGCAGGCGCCGTCCATGTTTCAGGTCGCCACGATCATTGGTGAAACCTTGCGCGAGGTGGTCAAAACCTATTCCCATGATGGTCAGGAAGCCAAATCTCCCTTTGGAGCGACCCTGATTCTTGGTGGGCAGATTCACGGCAGTGATCCGAGACTGTTCCTGATCTATCCAGCCGGCAATTTCATCGAAGCCAGCGATGACAGTCCCTTTTTCCAGAGCGGCGAAACGAAATATGGCCGCCCGATTCTCGTGCGCGCATTTGACCCGGACATGTCGTTCGAAAATGCGGTGAAGCTGCTGCTGGTTTCGTTTGATTCAACCATTCGAGCCAATCTGGCAGTGGATTTGCCGCTCGACATGCAGATCTATGAAGCCGACAGTTTTACCATAACCCAGCAACAGCGG
>JAGPVK010000017.1 GCA_018067055.1 Sphingomonadales bacterium
ACCGGATGGTTCCCATAGCGATAATCTATTCACGTAGCGAAGCGATGGTCGTCGCATCGCTGCTCGATGCTGCGGGAATATTGGTGCACATCGGTGGATTTAACCATGGCTCGGTCTCAATTTGCCAGCTTGCTTTGGGCGGATTCAAACTCACGATACCCGAATTTCAACATGCAGATGCAAGCCGCGTAATCACATCTACACCCGGTTTTGGTGACGATATCTTCAGCTATGCCCTGCGACGGGCTGTGGTCAAAATGATGATTCTGGTAACCGTTCTATTCGGATTACCAATGATTGTCGGATTGGCAATGCAAGAAGATCGCTCCCCTCTTTCGATCCTATTGGCGCCGCTGGTGTTCCTGACCATTCCTGTCAATCCGCAAGGTCATAGTGATTATTTTCTGTCCGGCGCGAGCGAAGTCTAACCCTTCATCTTTTCCAGCATCTTGCCCATTTCCTCCCAGACCTTGTTGATCGCCTTCAGCGGCCGGACCATCACCTTGAAGTCCTGAATCTTGCCTTCGTCATTCCAGCTGATGATATCGACGCCGTTGACGTGGATGCCGTCGAGCTCGAGCTCGAATTCCAGCATCGCCATATTTTCTGTCTCGTCGACAATTTCGCGGACATAGCGGAAACTGTCATTGGCCAGCACCACGTCAGCGGCGCTGAGATAGGCGACAACGAGCGGCTTGCCCGATTGTGGCGTGTGCACAACGGGCGAGTGGAACACGGCATCGTCCGCGATCTGGTCGCGCAGGCCGGTGCCATTCTTATCCTCGAAATGGTCGTGCCAGACTTTCAGATTATCGCGAGCGCTCATGCCAGATGTTCCTTGAAAAAGGCTTCGGTGCGACTGTCGGCCAGGCTTGCTGCGGCTTCATCGCGGCGCTTGCCAAATTCGGCGGCAAAGCCGTGGTCCAGCCCTTCATAATCGTGCAGAGTGACCTTCGGATGATCGTCCAGTCCGGCGTGCATCGCCGCTTGCGCATCGGCCGAGACAAACCCGTCGGCGGTCGGGATATGCAGCATCACTTCATGGGCAATCGCGTGCTTTTCACCAAGCAGGCCGTCGATACCGACGCCATAATAGCCAACCGAAGCCCGGATATCGGTGCGGCAGGCGGTCATGAAGGCAAGCCGGCCACCAAGGCAATAGCCGACGCAGCCGACCTTGTGGCTGCCGATGGCATTCTGGGCAAAATGGATCGCTGCCTCAATATCGCGAATGCCCTGATCCTGATCGAATCTACCCATCAGATCGAGCGCTGTCTGGAATTCTGCCTCGACATCGGCATCGAGGTCGGTTGCTTCGTTAATCCGCCAGAACAGATCCGGGGCGATCGCCAGATAGCCGCGGCTGGCCCAGTGATCGCATTTGGCCTTTATGCCCTTGTTGACCCCGAAAATCTCCTGGATGACGATGATGGCCGCCGTTGCCTCGCCATCCGGCTTTGCCACATAGCAGGGGAATTCTGCGTTTCCGTTCAATGTTTTCACTTCTTCCATCGCGCCCATATTCCAGCTCCTTTGCATCATCACTTGATTCTTTGGTCACAATATCCCCATATCAGACGCAGGCAAGGTGGAACATAAGCCTGTTGGGTGAGGGAGGGAACTTCGCTGCAACGGTCAAACAGAGGAAGACATAATGAAAGTCAGCGTTGAACTGGACTGTACACCGGAGGAAGCCCGCCGATTGATCGGTTTGCCCGATGTGGCGAAACTGAACGAAAGCTATGTTCAGGAAATGTCGAAATTCCTGCAAGGCGCCAATTCGGTGGAACAATTGCAGAATTTCACCAAGATCATCGCGCCGATGGGCGAGGCGGGTCTGAAGATGTTTTCCTCTTTCCTGACCGGAGCGATGGGTGCGGCGTCGGGTGGCGGAAAGTCGTCATCATCCAAGAAAAAGTCGGATTAGCCGCCGCTCTTTACCGCAATGACCGCCGATGACACCATTTTCGCCCTGTCCAGCGGACAGCCGCCGGCGGCGATAGGAATTCTGCGGATCAGCGGGTCTTCGGCCGGGAAAGCGCTCAGCGCACTGACAGAAAAATCACCGGAACCGCGTGTCGCTACGCTGTGCAATATCACCGATATGGTTAGTGGAGAGTTGCTGGATCAGGCGCTCTGCCTGTGGTTTCCCGGTCCCAATAGCGCAACCGGCGAGGATCTGGTTGAGATTCACTGCCATGGCGGCCGGGCGGTGATCCGCGCAATCGAGCAGGCACTCGAACAGATAGATGGTCTGCGGCGAGCAGAACCGGGTGAATTTACTCGCCGGGCCTTCACCCAAGGCAAGATGGATCTGGCCGAAGCGGAGGGCCTTTCCGATCTGCTGTTTGCTGAAACCGAACTGCAACGCAAAGCTGCGGTGCGCAATGCCGGTGGCGCGCTGTCGCGCAAGGTTGACGCCTGGCAACAGACTATATTGCAATTGTCGGCGCAGGTTGAAGCCGAGCTGGATTTTTCCGACGAGGATGATGTGGCCCCGGCGCAAGCCTCGCTGCTCGATCAGGCCACCCGTTCGCTGGTCGAAGAGATGCGCAATCTCCTGGCGCGTCCCCGAGCGGAAAAATTGCGCGATGGCATCAGGGTGGTATTGGGCGGTCCGCCGAACAGCGGCAAGTCGACTCTGCTCAATGCTCTGGTCGAGCGCGAAGCGGCGATCGTGTCCGATATTGCCGGCACCACGCGCGACGTGATCGAGGTGCCGATCGCGCTCGGCGGGGTTCCGTTTCTTTTTATCGACACGGCTGGCGTGCGGGAGAGCGGAGCCGAAACCATCGAACAAATCGGCATCGATCGGGCGCATCAACAATTTGCCACCGCCGACATTATCTTGTGGCTGGGTGACGAAGGGCAGGGGCCACGTTCCGATATTCTCGTCGAGATCAGTTCCCGCTGCGATCATCCCCAGCACAAGCCGAAGGGCGTCGGCAGCTTCACCCTGTCTCCGGTCAGCGGGCGGGGCATGGATGCACTGGTCGATTTTCTGGTGACACGGGCAAAAGACATATTGCCCGACGCCGACCAGGTCAGCGTGAACGCCCGTCAGGCAGATCGTCTGACCGCCGCTTGCAACAGCCTCGCGGCGATGATCGAAGAGAGAGATTATCTGATTGTCGCCGAGCATCTGCGCATGGCCCGCAAGGCGCTCGACCAAATCACCGGCAAGGCGAGCACCGAAGATATGCTCGACGGACTGTTCGGCAAATTCTGTATCGGGAAATGATTGTTCCACGTGAAACAGTTGGCCGACACCGGTAGATTTTGACCTGCAATCCGGCTTGAGCTATGGGCCGCGGCATGACGCAGAAATTTGACATCATCGTAGTGGGCGGCGGCCATGCCGGTTGCGAGGCAGCAGCTGTCGCCGCGCGCATGGGTGTATCTACGGCACTGGTCAGTTTCACCAAGGAAAGCATCGGCGCCATGTCCTGCAATCCGGCGATTGGCGGACTTGGCAAGGGGCATCTGGTGCGGGAAGTTGATGCATTTGACGGGTTGATCGGGCGGGCGGCTGATGCAGCGGCGATCCACTATCGCATGCTCAACCTGTCCAAGGGCACGGCGGTGCAAGGGCCACGGGTTCAGGCCGACCGCAAACTCTACAAGGCAGCGATCCATCGCATGCTGGATGCACAGGATGATCTGACGATTGTCGAGGGCGAAGTGGCCAGTCTGGTCCTGACTGAATCGCGAGTTAGCGGAATCCGCATGGCCGATGGTTCGACAATCAACGCGCAGGCCGTGATATTGGCGACCGGAACTTTTCTGAACGGCAAATTGTTTCGCGGTGAAGAAACGGTTGCCGGTGGCCGGACAGGGGAGGCCGCGTCGGTTTCTCTCGGCCAGCAGATCCGCGACGCCGGCTTGCCGATAGCCCGGCTGAAAACCGGAACGCCGCCGCGCCTCGATGGACGCACAATCAATTGGGCCGTCTTGCCGGAACAGCCATCGGATGATGATGGCTGGACGATGTCACCACTGTCGAAAGGGCGCACGGTACCGCAGACCTTTTGCGCCGTCAGTCGGACCAATGCCGAAACCCATGAAATCATTCGTGGGTCACTCGATCGCTCGCCCTTGTTTAGCGGCGCGATCGATGCGCAGGGGCCACGCTATTGCCCTTCGATCGAGGACAAGATTCATCGCTTTGCCGATCGCGATTCGCATCAGGTCTTTCTGGAGCCCGAGGGACTGGACACCAATCTCGTCTATCCCAACGGCATCAGCACCTCGCTGCCAGCCGATGTGCAGCTGGCTTTCGTAAGGACCATGGATGGTCTCGAACAGGCAGAAATATTGGTTCCCGGCTATGCGGTGGAATATGACCATATCGATCCGCGCGCGCTCGATCGTTCGCTGAAGGTGCGTGATCTGGAAGGACTTTACTGCGCTGGCCAGATCAATGGCAC
>JAGPVK010000019.1 GCA_018067055.1 Sphingomonadales bacterium
AGCATGCCCAGCCATTTGTCGGAAGATGCCGGAAAGGCACCCAGACCCATCAGCGTCGAGGTGACTGGACATCCCATCAATTCGGCGAGTTCCCGCAGCGTTTCGCTTGCCTTCGGGCCGCTGTTGATGATGCCACCGCCGGTATAAAGGATCGGTGCTTTGGCGCTCATGATCATTTCGGCGGCGGCGTTGATCGCCTTGAAATCCCCCTCGGTCTGGGGCTGGTAGCGGCTGTTGCCCTTGGTCGAGTGCCGGGTGAATTCTGCTGCCGCCACCTGGACATTCTTGGGAATGTCGATGACCACCGGACCAGGACGGCCCCGGGTCGCGATATGAAAGGCTTCCCGAACGACATGCGCCAGATCGGACGGCTTTTTCACCAGATAATTATGTTTGGTGCAGTGGCGCGTGATACCGATCGTGTCGGCTTCCTGAAAGGCGTCGGTGCCGATCAGGTTGGTTGCGACCTGGCCGGTGATGACCACCATCGGAATACTGTCCATCAGCGCATCGGTAATGCCGGTGACCGCATTGGTTGCGCCAGGGCCGGATGTTACCAGCACGACACCAGGCTTGCCGGTGGAACGGGCATAGCCTTCCGCTGCATGGGTCGCGGCCTGTTCGTGGCGGACCAATATGTGCTTGATCTTGGGATGCTCGTAAAGCGCATCATATATCGGCAGCACTGCACCGCCCGGATAGCCGAAGACGGTATCCACATCCAGGTCCAGCAGGGTTTCGACCAATATGTCGGCGCCGCTCTTTTCGGCCACATCATGCTCCATTAACTGTCTGTTTCGCGCTGTCCGCCCGCCATGCTGCACTGCAACCCAATAGGCAAGGCTTTGTTAATCCGGGGCTCGCTACATATCTGAATATATTATGTCAAGGCTTAACTACGTAATATAGTTTCAAATATATCATCAATATCGTTATTAAATGTGCCTTCCATCCGTGTCCAGCCGGGCGGGCTCTGGTTGCGGAACCAGGTATATTGTCGCTTGGCATATCGCCGCGTCGCGGTTTGGGAGCGTTCTATTGCGATCTCTTGGCTGATCTTACCGGCGATCCAGTCACCGATTTCTGCAACCCCGATGGCGCGCATAACCGGCAGATTTGCAGGCAAATCGCGCTGCAGAAGTTGCGCCACTTCCCGTTTCGCGCCGCGCTCGATCATCTCGTGCAGCCGCAGGTCACAGCGTTGATAAAGCCATTCGCGCGGCGGCAGCAGCACCAGCGGATGCAATGCGATCTTGTCGCCGATGCCACCGACCTTGTGTTTTTGCCAGTGGTCGAGTGGCTTTCCGGTCGACCGCACCACTTCCAGGGCGCGCTGGATCCGGGTGGTGTCCAGCGCATTCAGTCGTTCTGCAGCAACCGGGTCGCTGTTCTGCAGCGCCTGATATGCTTCCAATGTTTCCAGTTTCCTGATTTTCTGCCGGATATCCGGATCAATGTCCGGAATCGGAGCAATGCCCTCGAGCAATATTCGGACATAAAGACCGGTCCCGCCGACCAATATTGGCAAAAGATCACGCGCATGGGCTGCGGCAATTGCCGCCTTGGCGTCACTCGCCCAGCGCGCGGCAGAGCAGGCCTCGCCGCCATCAATATAGCCGAATAGCTGATGTTCGATCCCTGCCATCTCTTGTTCCGTTGGCCGGGCACTGAGAATGGAGAGGTCATGGTAAACCTGGGCGCTATCTGCATTGATGATCACCGAGGGTTGCTTTTTGGCAAGGTCCAATGCCAAGGCGGATTTACCGCTGGCGGTCGGCCCAACCACCAGTGCAACATTTCGGTCCTGTTTCGGAGAAATCATGTTCATCGCCACGCTCATAGCAAAAGATTCCCTGAATGAGAGAGATATTCAATCGGCGATGGCCAGCCTCTCCGCATCCGGTGCCAGCATCATCCGCCAATCCGACATCATCGACCGGCGAGCGCTGGATATCTTCTTTGACGGAGATCCTGTTGCGGCGCGGGCGCAGCTCGAAGCCATTGCAGGAGAAGTCGATATTGCGGTGCAACCGGCAGCCAATCGCCGAAAGCAATTGCTGATTTCGGATATGGACAGCACCATGATCACCATCGAATGTATCGACGAACTGGCCGATTATGCCGGGATCAAGCCGCAAATTGCAGCGATTACCGAACGTGCCATGCTGGGCGAGCTCGATTTCGAAGAAGCGCTCAGGGGCAGGGTGGCATTGCTAAAAGGACTGGATACTGCGGCCATTCAGCAATGTCTGGACGAACGGGTCAAAATCATGCCCGGCGCAGAGCAACTGGTCAGGACCATGGCGCAAGCCGGTGCCGCGACCATCCTTGTTTCCGGCGGATTCACAAAATTTGCGAAGCCTGTTGCCCAAGCCATTGGTTTTGAATCTTTTCATGCGAATGTTCTCGGAGAAAATGGTGGTCATCTGACCGGTGAGCTGGATGGTCCGATTGTTGATTCGAAGCGCAAGGACGAATTGCTGCAATCAGCCGCGCAGGCAGCGAACCTGCCACTGGATCTCTGTGTCGCGGTCGGTGACGGCGCCAATGACATCCCGATGCTGCAGCGGGCAGGCCTGGGCATCGCCTATCATGCCAAGCCAAAGGCCGCGCAGGAAGCGGATATTGCAATCAGATATAATGATCTGACGGCGCTGCTGTATATTCAGGGTATCAGCGCCGATCAGTGGGTTGGCAAATAGGCTAGCGTTAACGCCGTTTTATGATGCAGTCATTGCCCGAGGCCTTGACGCTGCTGCACATCGATTCCGCTTGCGCCTGGGTGGCCAATGGCCCTGCCTGCAACCGGGTGATGCCACCCGCCTTGACCAGATAGGGCTGCATTCCGGATAGCGCGGAAACCTTGCGTTCCAGACTATTCCAGAGGTTTTTGGCTTTATTCTCGTCGCTAAACGCACCCAGTTGTACCCGCCAGTCGCCGCTCGCGGCCGCTCTTGTCGGCGCTACGGTCGCCACGGGTGCTGCAGGCACCGGTTTGGGTGTTGCTGCATAAGTGACGCCAGGAGCAATCGGGCCGGGGGCAGGAGCGGGAGTCGGGTCGGGCATCGCCGGGCGCGACGGCGGCAACTGGGCCACCTGCACGGCAGGGCTTGACGAGGCCGGTCGCAGGCCGCCGATTTGTGCGGTTCTCACTCGTTTTTCGTCCTGTTCCATCTGGCCGGCGAGTTCGATCGCGCGGCGCCGGTCCTCGATCGGGATGAAGCGATCCATCTGGGCAAGATTGCTGGTTGCCTGCGGCAATTGCTGTGCCGACGCGCGGGTCATCAGGGCATAGGCCCTGATCCAGTCCTTTTCGACAAAATCGCCGTTGAAATGACCGGTTCCCAGTACATATTGCGCTCGTGGTTCACCGCGCTGGGCGGAGGCTTGCAGATAAGGCAAGGCTTCGGTCCGGCGATTGTCCTGAAACAGGATCAATCCATAATTGTCATTGGCTTGCAAATGGCCCTGGTCTGCCGCTTTCTTGTACCATTTTTCCGCTTCCGCGAGATCCTGAGGAACACCGCGGCCCAGCTTGTATGCCTGCCCGAGATTGAACTGCGCATCGGCATCACCTTTGTCGGCCGGTCCGCGCCATTCCTTGAGCGCGGTTTGATAATCACCGCGTCCCCACGCATCGACGCCGGCTTTGACATCGGCCAATGCTGGTGTCGCACCCAAAATCAGAGCCATGCCGAACAGCGAAGCGATGGAATGATGGGCCTTGTTCATGCGATATTCCTTGGTAATAAAATGTCAAATATGAAGCGATAACAGCCGTTCTCACATTGCTAAACTGCCGGGACTCTTCAAGTCTAGCAAAAACTGGAGTGGCGGTTCCGGGATCCGCTGCCAGACTGAGGTAAAATAATCATCACCAAGGCAAAATTCCCGGAGAACCTGTTAACCTTATTTTAGAGCAGTTCTGTCACAAAAGCATCCGAATATAGATTTTCGGGCAAAATATGCCGTGATTGAACAAGGGGAATAGCGTGCGAGTTCTAGCGATGGCTTCGCAAAAGGGAGGCTCCGGCAAGACAACATTGTCGGGCCATCTGGCTGTACAGGCACAATTGGCCGGGGCTGGCCCGGTCGTATTGATCGACATCGATCCGCAAGGTTCCCTGGCGGACTGGTGGAACGAGCGGGAAGCGGAATTGCCGGCCTTCGCGCAAACCACTGTTTCCCGGCTGGCTTCGGATCTGGCGATATTGCGTCAACAGGGTTTCAAACTGGCGGTGATTGATACGCCACCAGCGATCACGATGGCGATCCAGAGCGTTATTTCCGTTGCCGAACTGATTGTAATTCCGACCCGCCCGAGTCCGCACGATCTCAGGGCCGTCGGCGCAACCGTTGATCTTTGCGAACGCGCCGGCAAGCCGCTGCTGTTCGTGGTCAATGGCGCCACGCCGAAAGCCAAGATTACGTCGGAAGCGGCTGTCGCGCTATCCCAGCATGGCACCGTCGCACCGATAACGGTTCATCACCGCACCGATTTTGCCGGTTCGATGATCGATGGTCGTACCGTGATGGAAGTCGATCCCAAGAGCCGGTCGGCGCAGGAAATCGTCCATCTCTGGTCCTATATTTCTGACCGACTTGAGAAAAATTTCCGCCGGACAATTTTTAGCGCTCCCGCGATGGCGCAGAACGTCAACCCGGGCATGCAACGGCCAGGCGGCAATTTTGGCCGCCGTGTGGTTGGCTCGTGATGGGAGAGGCTGAAAAAATGAGCGAACCAAAACCACTCGCGTCTCTTTCTTCGAGCCTGCTGGCCCGAAAAGGCGGAGCAAAGCCGGCGATGCGTCGTCAGGGCTTTTCGAATTTTCCTGATCATTCATCCGATTATACTGGTGAAACGCATGAGGATCTGGGCTGGAATGATATGGGTTATGATGTGGACCCTGATCATGATGCGCATCCGGTTGAGCATCTTCACCACAATCCTCTGGCCGGAGCGATCCCGAATCCAAACGCCGCTGTCCGTCAGCAGCAGGAAGAAATTGCCGCCAAATTGGGTGTCAAACCGGTTCTTGAAGCAACCCCCGAGGTCGTGGAAGAATCGGCGATCACCGTACCGGTGCCATTGTCAATTTCCCGGGAAGTTCAGCCACTGGTAGAAAATTCAGCGCTGGCGGAAGCGGAGGTTATTCCCGAGCGTGAAATCGAAAAACCGCGCCCGGCTGTGAAATCGAGGACAAGAAAAGCAAAAACGGCCTTCACGCTTCGTCTCGACCCGGAAAGACATTTGAAATTGCGGTTGGCGACAGCGGTGAAGAATATTTCAGCGCAGCAGTTGGTGACCAAGGCTGTGGACGAATATCTGAAGTCGATCCCCGAACTGGATGACTTGGCCGAGCGCGTTCCGTCGCGCGGAGCCGCCTGAAGCGGCTTGAAGCGAATTTTGAACGGAAAACGACTGACTTTTATTGCGAGGGCATAGAAATGAAACGCGATGTGATTTTGAAAATGGCTGCTTCCTCCATGGTGTTCGCCACCGTGTTGACAGGCTGCGGTCCCTTTGGCGGCGGTTCCGTCGCATCCATCTCCAGCCAGCCGGCAACGGCGAAAGACGGGGCTAAATATGCCAAGAAAGCCCAGCAGGCGATGGACAAGGGCGATGTCGAGACCGCGATTGCCTATGCCGAGCGTTCAGTCGCCGGCGTTGGCAGCGATCCGGAAACCCGGGCGCTGCTGGGTCAGGCCTATCTGTCGGCGGGCCGCATGGCTTCGGCGGAACGCAGTTTTCAGGATGCGATGGAACTCGGAAAATCCGATGCGCGCACGATCCTGAGCCTCAGCCTGGCTTTATTGGGCCAGGGCAAGGCGGAAAAGGCAAAAGCGCTGGTCGTCAATAACCGCCAATATATTCCAGCAGCAGACTATGGGCTGGCGCTGGCGCTGACCGGCGATAGCAAGACCGCGATCGAGGTCCTTGAGCAGGCAATCCGTGAATCCAATGTAACCGGTCGGACCCGCCAGAATCTTGGTCTGGCTTATGCACTGGATGGTCGCTGGAAAGAGGCCAAATTGATGGCGGTGCAGGATGTTGCACCCGCTGCAGTCAACGATCGGGTGATGGAATGGGCCCAAATGGCCCGTCCCGGCGCCTATGAAACTCGCGTGGCGACGCTGCTCAAAGTGACCCCGGTGGCAAATGATCCCGGTCAGCCTGTCCGGCTCGCTCTGCGGTCCAGCTATGCTCCGGCAAATGTCGCGGCCTCTGCTGAGCAAGATTATGGCCGTGAAGTCGCCAGCTTTGATCGCAACAGCCCGCTACCGGCGATTGGACCAGCACCCAAAGCCGATGGTGATGTGGATTTCCTGGCGGCGGAAAATAATATCAAAGTTTCGTCTGTGACCGTACCCGCCAGCAATGCGACCGGTCGGGTGCAGACCAATGTTCCGGTAACTTCGGTGCAGCCCAAACCACAACAAGCTGCACCACCAACAAAATTTGTAGTCGAAAGCAGCAAGTCGGCACCGGTCAGAACGGCTGCCGTTCAGACTTCCACTGCGGCCAAACCGGTGTTGCAGAAAATTGCCTATCAGCCTGCCGCAAAAGCCACCGGTTCTTCATCCGGGACCCATTTGGTTCAACTTGGTGCCTTTTCGTCACCCGAAGGTGCCAAGCGCGCCTGGGGGATATTGTCAGCGAAGAACAGTGACCTGAATGCTTTCCAATATGCCAGTTCACGAGTCAATGTGAAGGGCAAGACCCTGTACCGACTGGCAGCGAT
>JAGPVK010000028.1 GCA_018067055.1 Sphingomonadales bacterium
AGCATGCACATGAGAAAATCAGCACTGTACTGTACCAGGTGCCGACATTTTGCTCACGATTAAGACTGAGGATATTTGTCCCATCGACACCGTATCCGAGCAACAACCATTCGCGCAAACAACCCAATATGACGATTATTATGGGAAAAATGACGAGCCATTTTCTAATGGTCCGAAATGGAACTAGATCTGTCGACCGATAACTATCGCCAGCGAGGGAATTTTTCTGCTCTGCGGCGTGCCCCATGACCTAGTCCTTTTCTGCTCGAACATTTTCCTCGATATTTGATTATCCGTTTGGCGGCGATCAGCATCACAAATGTTGATATTCACAATATATAAACAGGATCACCGCCTTCGTTCAAGCTGAGTAACCTTAAATGTTAAAGCATCAAATATCTGCCAATATTTCTCTGACCGATTTATTCAGACCTGCCGCTACAGGGTGGAGGCCTGAAGATGGCAGTGTCCGGAGTGGTCAGAATCGGGACAGGTAGCGAAAAAATATCCCCTTCGTTCGCCGTTTGCTTATATGTTCTTTCACGCTCCAAAACCATGCCACTAGTATCTCACCTATTTGAAATATCTGGAAGCGGCGGGTTCGGCGCCAATGCGTGTCAAGGAACTCTTTAGCGATCTTTAGCAATCCTTTGTTATCGTGAGATGAAATTAGTGCGAGGAAAGGAGGACGATGATGGCAGATTCGGTGTTCAATGAACACGCGCACAAAGCTCTCGCGGCATCGTATCCTGCCTTGCCCGCACATCTGAGCCATAGCCTTGCAAGCCATCCTTTGCTCGATATCGAAGCGCTGGCCGGGCTGGCTTCGCGAATGCGGCCGGAGACGCTGGAGCATAATGCAGCTGTCGACTTGCCGCTGGGGATTAGCAATGCAGATACACCCGTCAACGGTCTGTCTGTGCACGATACGATCGCGCGGATCGATGAATGCGGATCATGGGTGTTGCTCAAGTCAATCGAGCAGGATCCGTCCTATGCCTCGTTGATGCGCGATGTGCTGGCGGAGATTGCCCCATTGATCGAACAAGTGACGGGACCGATGTTGCGCATGGAAGGGTTTATCTTCATATCCAGCCCCCACGCAGTGACTCCCCTTCATTTTGATCCGGAATATAATATCCTGTTCCAGGCGCGCGGATCAAAGACGATGAACCTGTTTCCAGTCGCCGATCCGGATATCATCGGCCAGCAGTTCTTCGAACAATATTTCGCTGGCGGGCCGCGCAACCTTCCTTGGCAGGAGGAATGGGCAGCTCGCGCCAATCCGATTTCGATAGTGCCTGGCGAGGCGATCTATGTCCCTTTGTTGGCCCCTCATTGGGTGCAAACCCATGATCAGGTGTCAGTTTCGCTGTCGCTTACTTGGCGCAGCGAATGGAGCTTTCACCATGCAGACGCCTGCCGTTTCAACCGCCGCCTGCGCCGCCTTGGCGTTTCACCGCGACCAACCGCAATTTATCCGGTGAATAATAAGATTAAATCATACTGCCAGCGCGCCCTGACACGGTTGGGGGGCTAGCACCCACTTCTACCAAACCGCCCATTGCAGGGAGCATGCGATGCTCCATCGCTGAGGTTGGCCCAGAGTGCTGATCTTTGATGGAATGATGCCCGGGTCCAGCCAACGATCCAAATCAAAGCGGACGTTCTGGAAACCACCCAGTTGCGGTCATAAGGGCTTCGGTCAATTTCACACATTCAGTGGCCGTCTAACCTGCGTCGGGTCGGGGAATTGCGGCAAGCGCGGTGCAGCTTGATCGGTTTTAGAGGAAATCCGCATTTGCACCGGCGAGCAATTGCCGCCGGTCACGCGCGCAGGCGGTAAACGCCAGTCCATCTGTAGATAGACTGGACGGCGCTGACCAGTCCCGCAGTATCCGCCCGACTCCGTGCTTCTATCTCTTGCGTTTTTTGCGTGCTGCGTAGCGTTCGTCGCGGGCGGCTTTTTTCTCGGTTTCGGTGAGGCCAAGGGCGAGCTTCGGCTTGGCTTTCTCTTTCGCGGTCTTGCGCTCTGCCTTTTCCTTTTCGAAAGCAGCGCGTTTCTCTTCGCTGGCGATCGCCTGTTTCTGCTCGCGAGCGAGCTCGGCGGCCTTGCGCTCGGCAATGACTTCCGGGCTGAGTGGCTTTTTCGCCTTCAGTTTCTTGAGCGCAGCCTGCTTGGCTTTGGCGGCCATCTGTGTGCGTTCCTGGAAAGTCGGTTGGGTAAATGGCGGCATGTGAAAATATGATTCCTTGATCGAGAGGCGGGTCATCAACGGCTGTGACCCGAAAACAGTTGCTGCCCGTACAGACATTGGCGCGATTGAGCAATGTTTAAGCGGTTGCGCGTTCAAGCGGCCAGATAGCATCCCAGTGAGGATCCCGGTGAGGATCATAGTGGCTGGCGGCGGGAACCATCGGCGGGGCAAGACGTAAGATTAGCAAGACCTAGCGACCTTGCGTCGCCGCAACGGATTCGCGACCGCCGCCGCTGGTCAGGGCGCGAGCATCAATCACCCTGTTTGGAAGGACGCCCGACCCATGGAAACCACAGAGCTGAGCGTGAATGGCCAGATCCACAAGCTGGAGGCCGATAGCAGAGTGACTTTGCTCGATGCGCTGCGCAACCATCTCGGGCTGACCGGGACCAAGAAAGGCTGTGACCATGGGCAGTGCGGGGCCTGCACCGTGATCGTCGAGGGGCGGCGGATCAACAGCTGCCTGACGCTGGCCTGCATGCATGACGGCGATGAAATTACCACCATCGAGGGGCTGGGCGAGCCGGGCAACCTGTCGGCGCTGCAATCGGCCTTTGTCGCGCATGACGGATTCCAGTGCGGCTATTGCACGCCGGGGCAGATCTGTTCGGCGACGGCGATGCTGGAAGAAGCCAAGGCCGGATGGCCGAGCTTTGTATCCGACGATCTTGATGGCCCGGACGCGCTGAGCGACGAGGAAATATCGGAACGGATGAGCGGCAATCTTTGCCGATGCGCCGCTTATCCCAATATCGTCGATGCGATTCGCCAGGTTGCGGGCCGCCAGGTTGCGGGAGCGAAATCATGAAGCCCTTCACTTATGCCAGAGCCAATGACCGCGCCGATGCCATCGCCCAGGCGGCGGATGCAACCTATATTGCCGGTGGCACAAACCTGCTCGATCTGATGAAGCTGGAGGTGATGGCGCCCGACAAGCTGGTCGATATCAACCGGCTGGATCTTTCGGAAATCGGCGTGACCGATGACGGCGGGCTGCGGATCGGCGCGCTGGTGACCAACAGCGACTGCGCTGCAGCCGATCGCGTCCGGCGCGATTATCCCATGCTGTCGCGGGCGATTCTGGCGGGGGCCAGTGGCCAGCTGCGCAACAAGGCGACCACCGGCGGCAATCTGTGCCAGCGGACTCGATGCTATTATTTTTACGATACCGCGATGCCGTGCAACAAGCGCGAGCCGGGGTCCGGCTGTCAGGCGCTGCACGGCTTCAACCGCATTCACGCGATATTGGGCGCGAGCGATGCCTGTATCGCGACTTACCCCGGCGATATGGCGGTGGCGATGACGGCGCTGGATGCGCAGATCGAAATTGAAGGCGCCGACGGCGAGACCAGGCTGGTGCCGATCGAGGAATTCCATCTGCTGCCGGGCGATCATCCGGAGAAGGACAATATTCTGACGGCGGGCGATCTGATCACTGCGGTGATCTTGCCGCCACCGGTGGAAGGCCAGCAGATATACCGCAAAGTACGCGACCGGGCCTCTTATGCCTTTGCGCTCTGTTCGGTGGCCGCGATTGTGAAGATGGATGGCGAGACCATATCTTCTGCCGCGCTGGCCTTTGGCGGACTGGCGCACAAGCCGTGGCGCGATCCGGATGTCGAAGCGCTGCTGGTCGGTGAGAAACCATCGACGGACTTGTTTGGCAGGGTGGCAGATCAATTGCTCGCCGAGGCCAAAGGCTATGGCAGCAATGATTTCAAGATACCGCTGACCAGACGGGTGCTGATCTCCGTCCTCAAGGAAGCCACCGATCAAGGAGCATCCGCATGACCGCGCATCAGAAAATGGACAAGGCGGATAGCCGCAACCGGCTCGACGACATGGCACAGGGCCTGGTCGGATCACCGATGGATCGTCCCGATGGTCCGCTCAAGGTTTCCGGCCAGGCAACCTATGCCCACGAATGGGATGTGCCCGACATGCTCTATGGCGTGCTGGTCCGCGCCACGATCTCCAAGGGCCGGGTGACCGATGTGGCGAGCGGCGATCTGATCGGCACAAACGGCGTGCGTGCGGTGATCACCGACGACCGTTTGCTGAGACGGCCGGCGCAGGGCGGCGCCGATGAAGCGCCGCCGCAGGGCGCAAAGCAGGTCGATTATTTCGGCCAGCCGATCGCGCTGGTGGTCGCGGAGACATTTGAACAGGCGCGCCATGGTGCCAATATTCTGAACGTCAGCTATGAAGCAGAAGGCAATGCTGCCTTTGATCCGGAGGCGAATGACACCGACACTGACCTGCCGGAAGATGATCAGCTGGATCAGGGTGATCTCGATCAGGCGATGGCCGACGCTGCCTTTAGCGTTGATCAGGTCTATCGCACACCCGGCCATAATAGCGCTGCGATGGAGCCGCATTGCGCCATCGCCAGCTGGGATGGCGACAAGCTGACCCTGCGCGGCAGCTATCAGATGCTCAATTTCAATATCAACGAACTGGCCGACGCGCTGCATATCGTGTCGGACAATATCCGGATGCTGTCGCCTTATGTCGGTGGCGGCTTCGGATCGAAGCTCGGTATATCGCCGGAAGCGGTTTCTGCGGCAATCGCGGCAAAAGAAATCGGCCAGCCGGTGTGCGTGGCCCTGTCACGACCGCAGGTGTTTGAAACCACCATGCGCCGGTCGGAAACCCGGCAGCATGTCCGTCTTGCCTGCGGCGAAGATGGGGTACTGACCGGCATCGGCCATGAATGT
>JAGPVK010000432.1 GCA_018067055.1 Sphingomonadales bacterium
CGGGTCACACCCCCTAAAGCGGAATAGCGGTGGCGCATCGTACCGGCTATCGGGACACAGGTTCAATGCTCTCCCTTTGGACAGAAAAGGCGCACCGGGGCAGGCAAATGCGGTGAAGGGGCGGCGAGCGCGAGACAGAACATGATGCGGCATGGTCATGACAATGGATTACCAGAAGCGGGTGGTTGTAGGAAAGCCGGATCTGGCGAATCAAATTGCGGTGTGGATCAATGGCACTGGCATCCAATGGACTCGCACGAAGACACAAAGGCATGAAGTCTGGAAAAAAGCGCGCAATCGCTTTGCGTCTTCGTATGAGCCCTGCCTTTTTTTGCAGCGCCGAAAAATTTACGGAAAAGACCGGCTTTATTTCCCGTGACCTTTGCCCCGAAACCGCCGATTTTCAGTGTTTTTCGGGTCATCGATCATCTGCCGAGTGTGACCTTCCGGAACGCCCCGCCATATGGTCCGTTTATTGATGCTGGCGTGCGGAACGGACGTCATCCTATTCAGATTGTCAAAGAGCCTGTCCTGCGTCTGGCGACGGACCGGTGAAAAGGATAAGCGATGGGGGTGGGTGTAGGACAGCGGTTTTTGGCGGGTGAAATCGCGGAATGGCGCACCGGTCACCGCAATTCACACATTTCTCAAATGGATCCACACCCTCCATACGTTGAGCAGAGTAAAAGCCGAGTAGGCCAAGAAAACCAAACTAGTCACCCAAGATTGCGGGGACGAAATTACGTCCATCATCCCAAAATGCCCTAGTTTCAGGCCGTGAATCGTGAATATAAACTCATTAGATAATACAAGAAGAAAAAGCCCTCCCCCCAAGGTCGCCAAAAAATATTTGGGAAGACCCCTAAATATCGTCGAGGCTATTACTAATAGACAAGAAATAATCGTGACTGTAGTCGGCCAACCAACACCATCCCCAAAACCTTCAATCAAAAACTTGAAACCAAAGCCTGCAACCGAGAAAACAGATATGGCGGCTATCGCGTAGTGCAAGAACCTGTAAATGGGTGGACTTGATAACAATTCGGTCGGCATCCTAAAATCCCCTACTCTCCCATGGGCCAACCCTAGACATTCCAGAATACCATCGCTGATAGAATAGCGAATTACGGTGACGTTGCGTAGTTCTGGTCAAAGTTCAGTGTTGGTGAGCATGACCCATATCGAAATTACCGTGACAGTTGCAACAATCCCCGATCTGTGACCGTAACTGGCAAGGCGCTATCATTTACGAAACTGACAGTGGCAGCTATTCTATCGGGATGGCGCGTCTTCCCCGCATCGTTATTCCGGGCATAGCCCATCATGTGACCCAGCGCGGCAATCGCCGGGAGCAGACGTTTTTTGAAGATGGCGACTATCAATTATATCTTGATTTGCTGGCTGATGCCTCGCGTCAGGCGCATTGCGAAATCTGGTCTTATTGTCTGATGCCCAATCATGTGCACATCATCATTGTTCCATCCGATGAAGATGGTTTGTGGCGCACATTTCGAAAAGTTCATCGTCACTATACCGGCTATGTAAACGCCCGGATGCGGGTGACCGGACATTTGTGGCAGGGGCGCTTTGGGTCGGTGGCCATGGACGAGGCGCATCTTGTCAATGCGCTGCGCTATGTCGCGTTAAACCCGGTCAGGGCGCGGCTGACCGAGCGCGCACAGGATTGGCAATGGTCGAGTACCCGGGCGTTGATGGAAGAACAGGACACGGATGTGGTCACGGTCGGGCCATCGCTGGAACGGGTCGGGAATTTTGCATCGTTTCTTGACGAACAATTTGACGGGGATCGTGCCTATGCCGCCTTGCGC
This sequence comes from Sphingomonadales bacterium, assembly GCA_018067055.1. Classification (GTDB taxonomy): domain Bacteria; phylum Pseudomonadota; class Alphaproteobacteria; order Sphingomonadales; family Sphingomonadaceae; genus Parasphingorhabdus. The sequence continues at coordinate 1,830 of JAGPVK010000432.1, forward strand.
AAGGCCGAACGCACCGGTCGCCCGATAGGATCAACCCGATGGCTTCAAGATATGCAGGGGAGAATCGGACAAAGATTGATAGCTGAAAAACCTGGTCCTAAAGTTCGGGGATTGTTGCAACTGTCACGGTAATTGCGACAGACTTTCCAATGATGGTTCGTTCGAACTTCTTGTAAATTGGAGCTGAACACTATCATTTTTTGAAACCACCAATTCCAGCAAGTCTTGATCCACTTTGCACTTAAATAATATGGTTCCGTATTTCAGAATTTCTGTACGTTTTGCATCCGTAAAATCGCGCTCCATGGACGACTCCGGATTGGACTTTGAACTCACAAACGGATTGGCAATGAGCAGGGCGATTAATCCGGATGCTGAGAATATCGCCAGAATCATCGTCCATTGTTTGTTCGTCACCCAAGCAGACTCCCGTGATCGAATTTCGTTATCAGGGCGACAGTACGCTTTTTTTAGTAAACAGAGACAGATAGATCAATGGTACATGATTCCGAAATTCCAATGCGCGAGCGGGAAAATCGGAATGTGTCGCCAGACAACTTAGCAAAAATTGCGCGGAACGCTCGTGGTGCGGTTTTATAAGGCTCTGCAATCCGCAGGAAAGACGGTTGCCAACCTGCTCCGCCTATTACCGAGCCTTGCCGCCTTCTGCCAATTTCGCCTTCTCGCCCGCAATAAACTCCTCCATCTTGGCTTCCATCACCGGCAAGGGCACAGCGCCCAGCGCCAGATAGGTGTCATGGAATGACCGCTGGTCAAAGGCGGTGCCCAGGTCCGCCTCGGCCCTGGCGCGCAGCTTGCGGATGCTCATCTCGCCTAGCTTGTAGGCCAGCGCCTGCGCAGGCCAGGAGATATAGCGGTCGACTTCGGTTTCGACATCGCGCTGAGCCAGCGCGGTATGGCTGGCCAGATAATCAATCGCCTGCTGCCGGCTCCAGCCCTTGGTATGGATACCGGTGTCGATCACCAGTCTGACTGCGCGCCACATTTCAAAGGTTTGCCGGCCGAATTCCTCATAAGGGGTTTCGTACATGCCAAGCTTGGTGCCCAGCCATTCGGTGTACAGCCCCCAGCCTTCGCCATAGCCGGAAAAATAGATATCCTTGCGAAATTCCGGCCGGTCGGGGGCTTCCAGCGCCACCGCCGCCTGGAAACTGTGGCCCGGGATACATTCATGCAGCGCCAGTGCG
>JAGPVK010000437.1 GCA_018067055.1 Sphingomonadales bacterium
CAGTCAAAATTGGTCAGCATAGCGGCAGAATCGCTCGAGGATTTTTGTTCCAGTACAATGTACCAGATTCCCACAAGGTAGTTTCGATGATTAGCGGTTTGGAGAAAGATCGTTTAAAGTACAGGGTAGCGCCTATTTTCCACCCAACATTTAATGAATACCTTGATTTGAGACTTGATGATTCCGGCCCTCTAGGGTGTTAAGCAGTTGGATTCAGTCGAACAGTATCAATCAAATTGAGGCGACAAGGCTTTTACTCACCCACTTCACCCCGCACCAACCCCCGAACACTATTCCCCACCAGAAACCCGTCCGCCAGATCCTCCGCGCGCAGGTCCGCCTCGACCGCCTGTCCACTCTCGATCAATTCCGCCCGCAGCACGCCCGGCAATACGCCCCGGCCCAGCTTCGGCGTCAACAACACCCCGTCACGCTCCACAAACACATTCCAGATCGCGCCTTCGGTGACAAAGCCATCGCCATCGACGAAGATCGGGTGCACGCCGTCCTCCAGTCCCTCGACCGCGTAAACCCGCCGGTCGCTGGTCTTGTGGTGGAGGCGGAAATCCTGCCGGTCGGCCTGCATCGGCACCAGCTGGCAGCGGACCGGGCCGTCGTACGGCTTGGGCATCGGCTTCAGCTCGATTGCCAGCGCACCGGACTGGCCGAGGTGCAGGCGGACCATGGCGGGGCTGTCCTGATGAAAGGTAATCGCCTGGATCGCGTTGCGCGCGGCGTGGCGGTCGAATTCGAACTGCAGGGCGGCGGCGCTGGTCTTCATCCGTTCGAGATGCGCTTCCAGCCGGGCGATGCCGCTCGCCGGTTCAAAGGCCATGGTCTCGATCAGGTCAACCTTGTGGCCATCCTGTGCGTTGACATCCACGTTTGCAAATCTCCCCTTGGCGAGACATTCCCGCCACTCGTCTTCCCCGTTCGAGTCCGCCACTATGCCAGAGCCGAGGCCGATGGAAAGCGTTTCTTTGCCCGGCTTGAGCAAGAAAGTGCGGATCGCGACATTGAAGGCGGCGTCGGAACGGCCGGTTTCGTCCGGCGCATCGATTCGGCCGATCGAGCCGCAATAGATGCCGCGCGGCCCACTGCCATCGGGGGCGCGCTCCAGCTCGTCGATAATCTCCATCGCCCGGATTTTCGGCGCGCCGGTGATCGAGCCGCAGGGGAAAATCTGGCGGATCACATCGACCGCGTCGAGCCCGTCCTGCAATAAAGCGGTGACCGTCGAGGTCATCTGGTGAATCGTCGGATAGCTTTCGATATGGAACAGTTCCGGCACCTGCACGCTGCCCTGCTCTGCCACCCGCGACAGGTCGTTGCGCAGCAGGTCGACGATCATCAGATTTTCCGCCCGCTGTTTCGGGTCGCTGTGCAATTGTTCCTGCACTTTTGTATCCGCTTCCGGATCGGCGACCCTTGCTGCGGTCCCCTTCATCGGCTTGGCGGTGATCCGCCCGTCTTTCAGCGCGAAAAACAGTTCC
>JAGPVK010000458.1 GCA_018067055.1 Sphingomonadales bacterium
GCTGGCCGCACGCTCGGGATCAGCGTGCATGATCATATTATCATCGGCCGGGACGGCCACACATCGTTTCGATCGAAGGGGCTGATCTAGGCCGGGGTCTTTAACAGCCTCATCAATAAAGAAACATCGGCATGTCTTCCACCTGGATCAGGCTGGCCCGATATTGGTTTGCGTCATAGAGGCCCGATACATTCACCCCCTTGGTATCCTCCAGCAGCGTACCGATCGGAACCGTGCTATAATTGCCGTCGGCCAGACAGACCATATTGGCCATCCGGTCCTGCTCGATCAGCTGCACCGCCAGCGCGCCAAAGGCAAAGCCGACCATCCGGTCCATCGCGTCCGGTTCCCCGGCGCGCATCAGATAGGCGAGTTCCTGGACGATGGTTCGCTGGTTGCTGCGCGCCTCGATTTCGCGCGCCAGCTGGATCCCGATATTCAGACCATCGCGGTTGGTGTTCGATTTGTTGATTTCATCGACAAAGTCGGTTGCTCCCGACAGCTTGGCGCCTTCGGAAACCAGGCAGATCGCATAGGATTCGGGATTGGCCTGCTTGTCGGCCAGCAGCAGCGGCAGCAGCACATCCATATCGGCGGGCACTTCGGCGATGACTGTCCGGTCAGCCTGCGACAGAAACCCGGAAAGCAGCGCGGTTTCGCCCGATCTCCGACCGAACAGTTCGATCACCGCGATCCGTTCGTGGCTCGCCGCCGTGGTCCGCAGCGCGTTGATCGCCTGCACCGAGCGGGTGACGGCGGTCGAGAAACCGATGCAATAATCCGTGCCATGCACATCATTGTCCATCGTCTTGGGAATTGAGATCACGCTGCGTCCCAGACTCGACAAAAAGGCCGAGAAACGCAGCGTACCGTCGCCACCCATGGTGATGATCACATCAACTTCCAGCGCGTCGAGGACGTCGAGCACCTTCTGTGTCTGATCTCCCTGTTTGGTTGTCCGCGGGTCGCAGCGCGAGCTGTGCAGGATCGTGCCGCCCTGCCGGTCAATCCCGCGCACCCGATTCTGGTCGAGCATCATCACGCTGTCTTCCCGCGCCCAGGGATCGGCGGGATCAATCTCGAGAACGCCTTCCCAGCCGCGCCGCAGGCCAACCACATCCCAGCCACGCTGCCAGGCCGAGGTCGCAATCGACTGGATGCAGGGATTGAGACCCGGGACATCGCCGCCGCCGGTCAGTATAGCCAGACGCATTTTATTCTCCCTGTTTCCGCCGCTGCATTGCCGACTCATTTCGTAGGTGCTAGCGGGGCCGCAAATCAAGGCACTTCATTGCCGTAATCATTCACTTTGTCCAAGGACCAATCATGATCCCACGCTATTCCCGCCCCGAAATGGTTGCCCTCTGGGAGCCAGAATCGAACTTCCAGATCTGGTTCGAGATCGAAGCGCACGCCACGGACGCGCTTGCGGAACTCGGCGTTGTGCCCAAGGAAGCAGCAGCAGCGATCTGGGCCAAGGGCAAGTTCGACGTCGCGCGGATCGACGAGATCGAGCGCGAAGTGAAGCATGACGTGATCGCCTTCCTGACCAATGTCGCCGAAAATGTCGGCGAAGAATCGCGCTTCATGCATCAGGGCATGACCTCGAGTGATGTGCTTGACACTTGTCTCGCGGTGCAATTGGCCCGTGCTTCCGACATATTGCTGGCGGATATCGACGCCCTGCTCGCGGCGATCAAGAAGCGTGCCTATGAGCATAAATTCACCCCGACCATCGGTCGCAGCCACGGTATCCACGGCGAGCCGGTGACCTTTGGTCTGAAACTCGCGCAGGCCTATGCCGAATTCGAACGCAACCGCGAACGGCTGGTCGCCGCGCGCAAGGAAATCGCCACCTGCGCGATTTCCGGCGCGGTTGGCACCTTCGCCAATATC
>JAGPVK010000063.1 GCA_018067055.1 Sphingomonadales bacterium
GTGGTCATCATCTCCTCCATTCAGCTGGTTACGGCACTCCGTGTTCCCTTGGCTGGCGGGGTCTCCGGCCCACCAGCAAAACATTGGGCGATTTCCATCCATTGGCGAGCGGTGTCACCGACGGTCTCGAGAGCGGTGTCATCGATATTGCGGGTTTGGGTCACGACCTGCGAAAACTCGACCGCGCTGCCGCGAACGACATTATCCGCTTGCGGATCATTCCATTCCCAGATCGCACCGGACGGAGCCGTCAGCCGGACAAAGGGCTTGGGCGCGGGTGGTTCCTGACGGCGATTGCGGAAGGTCCAGCCATAGGTGGTAACGCCAAGATGGGCGATGTTGCGGATGCGGTCGCCATCTTGCCGCTGCTGACCCAAGATATCGAATATCTCCTGTCCGTGCGACCAGGTCTCCATCTGACGAGCGATGATCTTTGACCGCGTGGTCATGTCCGGTCCGGCCCATGCGACACGATGCTCGGGATCGGCTTCGCCATAAGCGGCAGCGAGCTTCGGATAATAGTCGCAATAGGCGTCAAACAGGGCCTCGCTGCGGATGCCGCCGGCATGTTCGTCCAGCCATATATATTGCACATCGACGTGGCTTTTGCCGGTCTTGAACGCGCCCATTATGTCCCGGATGAACTGTTTGAAGGCATCCGGATCCTGCAGCGTCATCAGTGCCGCGACGTTCCAGATATGCAGATGGCCTATGACATCTTCTATTGTCCAGCTCTTGAACTGGGTGACTGTGGCAAAAACATCATCACCCGCATCGGCGAGCACGGCTGCCAGCGTGTCGCTTTCGTCTTTGAAATCCTGGGCTTCCTGCATCATTCAACGGTTCCTTTTATGTCAGCTTATCGGCCATCGCGGCCGGAATCGCAACCGGATGGGCCAGCAATATCTGGCCATAGCCCTTGCCTTGCGCATCGTTTCTTATGCTCGCGACACCGCCGCCGCCGAGCACCGCGTCGATCAGGAAATTGATCGCGTGTGCGCCCGGCAGATAATATTTGTCGATCCTTGCGGCAGCGGCACCACCGTCGATAAAATGGCCAAAACGCCTGGCTACGGAATCCGGGGTTAGCGCTGCCCAGATATAGGGAAGATAGTCCGGGTCGCGCGCGATCACGCCGATATTGGCCTTGTTGCCCTTGTCTCCCGAGCGGGCCCAGGCAAGTTGGATTAGTGGCGCGGTGACCATCTCATCCGATGTTTCAATCAACGCCGGAATTGCCGGACGGGTAATCGAAGCAGGATTGAAAGGCTGGCCGGGGTTATCGGTAAATTCAAGCAGCTTGCCATCGACATCGATCTGAATGGTCACGGCGTGTTTTTGCGTAAGATAGGAAAACAGCCGCACCACGGGCGACGGTTTCGCCCGCGCACCGGAAAAGCTGCCTAGTCCGGGCGGCGTTGCCAGGCCCAGCCCGGTCAGCTCGCGCAGCAAGATGCCGATGGCTGCGGCTTCACTATGCTTGGCCGCGATTTTCGCGACCACTTCGCGCGACTGATGGTCGGATGCATAATCGCCGAACTGGCTTTCCGCTCCGATCAGTTCGACGCTGGTTTCGCTATAGTCGCCGAGATTGTGGCCGCGCAGTATCTTGCCCGCGCGGGCGAAGACATTGTCACAGAATTTCTGTGCCTTGCGGGCAGCGTCAAAACCGTAAAAGCTGACATAGGTGCCGCCGCGAAAGCCTTCGCCAAAGGTCAGGCAGGTCTTGTACTGGTCCGGAGCCGGATAGCCCCTGGCCGGAGAGACGTAGACCTTGTCCGGGCCGAGCTGTGTGATCTCGACCTCGGAAAAATCGCAGACCACATCGGGCAGCATATAGGCCTGCGGATCGCCGATTTCATAGAGCATCTGCTCCGAGACCGTGCCGACGGTTACGCAGCCGCCAGTGCCTTCGGGCTTGGTCACGGTGAACGAGCCATCGGCGGAAACCGTGCCGATCGGATAGCCGATATCGGATATGTCGCCGGCGTCTTCCCAGTCGGTATAATTGCCGCCAGTTGCCTGCGGCCCGCATTCCAGCAGATGGCCCGCCAGGCTGCCGCTGGCGAGCAGGTCATGGTCGCTCGCCGACCAGCCGAATTCGTGGATGCAGGCGCCGAGTGTCACCGCGCTGTCGACGCAGCGTCCGGTGATCACGATATCCGCGCCTTCGGCCAGCGCCCGGGCGATCGGGAAGGCCCCGAGATAGGCATTGATGCTGGCGATCTTTTGCTTGTCCGGAAAGGCCGCGCCGGTAAACATTTCGGTGGGCGCGCCAGCAGCGATCGCATCCAGCTCGGCCAGCAAATTGTCGCCGGTGATCACCGCAACCTTGAGGGCCAGCCCCTGCTCCTGAATCAACGCCCGCGCTGCTTCGCCGCAGGCAGCCGGATTGACGCCGCCAGCATTGGCGATGACCTTCACCCCTTGCGCGGCAATGGCGCGCGCGTGCGGCTTCAGGACGGCGCTGATGAAATCACCAGCATAGCCTGCTGCCGGATCCTTGGCATGCGCACGGGCCATGATCGACATGGTGATCTCGGCGAGATAATCATAGACCAGATAGTCCACGCCCGCATCAAGCAGCTGCGGCGTGGCCATGGCGCTTTCGCCCCAAAAGCCACTCGCACCGCCGATGCGGACGTTTTTTTTCGGCACAGGCTTAACCCATCTGGTGGAGCGCGCAGAGCTTGTTGCCGTCCGGATCCCGCAGATAGGCGAGATAGAGGCTCATACCCGGATTCTCGCGCACGCCTGGCGGGTCTTCGATGGCTGTGCCGCCGGCTTCCACACCAGCCTTATGCCATGCATCGGCCTGCGCCGGGCTTTCCATGGCAAATCCCACAGTCATGCCATTACCGCAGGTGGCCTCTTTGCCGTCGATCGGCGGCGTGACCATGAAAATGCTGCCATTGTGGATATACATCAGCCGACCCTTTGGATCGACCATGGCTTCCGGGCCACCAACGCTTTTGAACAGGGAGTCATAGAATTTTTTCGAACGGTCGATATCGTTCGATCCGACCATCATGTGACTGTACATTATCTTCTCCTTTGTTGCGGGCCAGACTTTTGGGTGAGCTTTGGCCCGACGGCAATCTTGCTCTTGTTCTAGTCGGTTGGCATCTTTAAGCGAGTGATTAATTTATTCAAGCGGGACAAGATCAAAATGGAACTGAAAGACAAGATTATCGTCATCACCGGCGGCGCCAGCGGTATCGGGGCGGCAATGGCTCGCCGGTTCGCAGCGGCAGGGGCCAAGAAAATTGTCTGCGCCGACCGTGATCTCGCAGGAGCGCAGGCGGTTGCAGACGAAATTGGCGGCGTCGCGATCAAAACCGATGTGTCTCTGGCAGCGGATATCAGCAGCCTTATCGAAACCGTCGAATCCGATATCGGGCCGATTGATCTGTTCGTTTCCAATGCCGGCATCATCACCAGCGGTGGCGCGGAAGTGGATGATGACATCTGGCAGAATATCTGGGAGATCAATGTTCTGGCCCATATCCGCGCCGCGCGGATTCTGGTGCCCAAGATGCTCGAACGGGGCGGCGGCTATCTGCTCAACACCGCTTCTGCGGCCGGACTCCTGGCGCAAATCGGTTCCGCACCTTATTCGGTGACCAAACATGCGGCGGTCAGTTTCGCAGAATGGCTGGCGATCACCCATGGCGCGGAAGGCTTGAAAGTTTCGGTGCTTTGTCCGCAAGGCGTGGATACGCCAATGATCGCCGGTGTCGATACATCCACTGTCGCCAAGGACGGGATCGTGTCGGCGGAGCATGTCGCCGATCTGTGTGTCGAGGCAATTGGCGACGAGCGGTTCCTGATTCTTCCCCACCCCAAAGTGGGCGACTATATCAAGCAGAAGGGCGCCGACCCAGAGCGTTGGATCTCCGGGATGCAACGGTGGCAGGCGATGTTGTCCGGACAGGCTTCCTGATCCGAGCCTAACAATAATGGCCTGACAAAATGGAGCATTGGGGCCTGGCATTTTCGCCTCTAGCGTTGCTGCAAAGGCAATAGGAGAGCGAATTATGGCATTGGTATCAGTCGTGGGTGCAACAGGTCGGCAAGGCCTGGCCCAAATAAGGCAACTGGCGGCAGCCGGCCACAAGGTTCGCGCCTTGTCGCGCAGCGAAAATCCCGATCTGGGTGGTACCAATGCAGCAGACGAGTGCCGCCAGATCGATCTGACCGATGAATCGACCTGGGTTCCGGCGTTCGAGGGATCTGATGCCGTTTTCTACACGCATCCGTTGCAGGCGCGCGAAGATCGCGCTTCGATGGTTGGCAAGGTTGCAGCGGCTGCCAAGGAAGCCGGTACCGAGCGTTTTGTCTGGAATACATCAAGCTGGATTCCGGAGCGTCCCGGTGATCCGTTCACCTATGGCAATAATACGATCGCGGTGAATCAAATCTTCCGTTCTGGCATGCCAGCTACCGTATTCGGTTCGGTATTGTTCATGGACAATCTGCTGACCAACTGGGCGCGGCCGTTCATCGTCGATGAAAAACGTTATGTCTATCCGCACAACGCGGAGCTGCAAGCCAACTGGATCAGTCTTGATGATGTCGGCAAATGCATGGTCGCCGCGATGGACCGGCCGGACTTTGAAGGCTCGTGGCTCAACATTGGCGGACCCCAGCGCCTCAAGCCCCCGGAAGTAGCAGAAACCCTGTCCCGCGTGTTCGGGCATGAAATCAAATATGATCCCTGCACGCCGAAGGAATTCGGCGACTATCTGGTCGAAGCCTTTGGCGACGACGTGCCACCGGAAAATCGCGAAACCATGGCCGCCGGGATCACCGCATTCTACGAATATAACAACAACAACGTCACCAGGCCCTTTGAAGTCGACACCGACTTCATGCAGCAGCGGCTGCCGGAAGTCGAATTCGAAACGCTCGAAGAATGGGCCGCGCGACAGGACTGGTCAGAAGACGCACACCGGCCGCCGGCAGGATAGAAATCTTGACCAAGCGTATGGATGGCAAAATCGTGCTGATTACCGGTGGCGCATCGCGCCCCGGTATTGGCGCTGCCATTGGTGAGCGGCTAGCGGAAGAAGGCGCTACGGTTGTGCTCAGCGATGTGGACCTGGCGGGCGTCGAAGAAACCGCTGCGTTGATCAGAGAGAAAGGTGGCAAGGCCACTGCGGTACGTCATGACGTTGCCGTGCAGGACGATTGGGATTCGGTCATTGCTGCGTTGCTGGCAGAGCATGGACGACTGGACGTGCTGGTCAATAACGCTGGCATATTGGAAGTGGCAGGTATTGCCAGCGACCGGGCGATCGGTGCGCTTCGCAGTCAGTTTGAAGTCAATGTCCTTGGCAGCTTTGCAGGCACGCAAGTGGCGGTAAGGGCGATGCGGCAATCCGGCGGCGGCTCGATCATCAATATGTCGTCGGTTGCAGGTCTCGTCGGCTTTCGCGGTAGCGCCAGCTATGCTGCATCGAAAGGTGCGGTTAAGCTGTTCAGCAAATCGGTGGCTCTGGAAGTTGCTGCTGAAAATATCCGTATCAACACGGTGCACCCCGGCATTATCCGAACGAATATGCAGGACCAGGGCGCGGAAACCAATGCGGAGAATTATGAAGCCATAGAGGCCGCTATCCCGGCTGGCAGACTTGGTGAACCTCTGGACATCGCCAATTGCGTATTGTTTCTTGCATCGGATGAATCCACCTATGTAACCGGCGCTGAATTCGTGGTCGATGGCGGTTATACTGCGCAATGAATCCTCGCATATTCGAGACTGTTGCGCCTTAGATCCGGTTCAGGCCACCACCCGTTCGATGAACCAGTAAGTGGAAATGATGCCGATGCCATAAGCCATGGCGGTCTTTGTGGGCTGCAGCCACAAGCCCTGAAATTTTCGGATCACATGCAATGCTGCCAGAGCCACAGCGACGATGACCAGCTGACCGATTTCGACGCCCAGATTGAAGGTCAGCAAGGCCAGCGGCACATCGCCTTCCGGCAGGCCGATTTCGGCCAAGGCACCAGCGAAGCCAAAGCCGTGCAGCAGGCCGAACAGAAAGGCGACGATCCAGGGGAAGCGTTCCGAGAGCCGGATTTCGTCCGGCTTTGCCTTCACAACCTCGATCGCCAGAAAGATGATCGACAAGGCAATCACCGCTTCCACCGGCTGCGGCGGCAGCGACAGCAAGCCGAGCGTACTGCCGACCAGCGTCAGGCTGTGCGCGATGGTAAAGGCGGTGACGGTTTTGGCAACCAGCCAGCCACCCTTGAGCAGCAACACCAGGGCCAGCACGAAAAACAGATGGTCAAATCCCAGCAAAATATGCTCGACCCCGAGGATCGTGTAGGTCGCGGCGACATTGGAGATGACCGAAGGCTTGGCCAGGGTCGCGGTTGGCTGGTCCGGTGTCAGCCGCAACGTCTGCATGGCGCTGTCGATCGGGGCAATTCGGACCAGCGCGTCGGTGGTCGACAGTTCCAGACCCTTGAGGCCGATTGAATTCCCCTGCACCGATCCGTCGCAGCGCAAGGCAAGGCGCGTGAGGATATTGCTGCCGGCATATTCGCGCTGCTGCTCGCCTTCGATCTTGCAATTGTCGGGTATGATGATTTCCCCGGTCTGGCCCAGGCGGGAATTGGCTGAAGCTTTCCACAGTAGTGACCATTGGCCCGGAGCCTGTTCCGTCATTTCGATATAGGCTGGCCGCAGTTCATCGGCGCGGGCGTTGGTCGGCCACAGCGCAAGCGCGCCGCAAAGCCACAATATGGCGGACCAGTATTTCATCGCCGGCCGGCTATGGTGATTTCATATTGCTCGCGGTAGCGGGCCAGCGCTTTTTCTTTTTGCGCGGTCTGTCGGGACGCGTGCCAGTCATTGGTCACCCGCTGCCGGACATCATCCAGAACGGCTTTCCGGCCGGGTTGCCTGGCTGTGATCTTGACCGCATGAACGCCAAAGCCCGACGCGACCGGGCCAACCCATTGACCAGGCTCGAGCCGGCCCAATTGTCCGGCAAACCGGTCGCCAAACTGCCGGGAAACGTCTTCGATGGTGGCGGCTTTGACATTGCTGGGTAGGGAAATGGGCTGCGCGAAGGCAGCAGACCGGGCGCCATCGTTCAGTTGATCGATCCGGGCTCTGGCCTGCGTCGCGCCGATCTGGCCGAGATAGATTTGCTCGAAATCATAAAGTGGCGGCAGCGCATATTTGCCGGGATGCTCGTCCATCCATTGCTGCAGGATGGCATCGGTTGGCGGGACATTTTCCGCGTCTTCGCTGTCGATGAAACGCATCTTCGTGAACAGCCTGCGCCGGATGACCGGATCATTCTTGTCCAGACCCAGCCGCAACGCTTCGCGATAGTATATTTCCTCGGCGATCTCCTGATCGATCAGGCCATCCAGCTCTGCCTGTGTCGGGGCCCGGCGGAAATTTCGTTCCCAGTCTGTCGTCAGCCGGTCAATATCCGTTTCATCGATACGGATGGCATAGTCGGCAGGGTCACGGCCGGTGCCGGTGGCCCAGAAAAACGCGAAAATGAGCAGCGCGCCAGCGAGAAAATGGACCAGCGGTTCTCGAATAATCTTACGCAACATATATCGTGCAACCCATTATGTTTAGCCGCTACCGGTCACAGGTTCCTGTTGACCACCGGGCGACAGGCTCCACCTGAACGGTGCCGCCAGGTCAAGCGGACGGCGTATACCAGATCGGCGAACTATAGGCGCGTTCCTGTTGAATCTTGATCACTTCAGCGGGCAGGGTCAGACGGAATTTGAGCGCATCATAGACCGGCCAGGTCGGCGTCGGAATTTCCAGCACGCGGACATAATAAAAGGCATTTTGCGCGGCGTTGAAATCAGGATCCTGCCAGAAGGTAACCAGCTCCGGCGCGCCGGTCGCATTGTCCCAGGTGCCCTTGGTCAGATCCACCGTATTGGGCACCGGGGTCAGCTTGCCGTTGGCGCCCAGTTTGCGGGTATCAGCGTCGCTCCAGCTGACATTATAGATTTTTTCATGGCTCTTGCCGGCGGCATCGACCCAGCCCTTGATCACCTGGATCCGGTCGAGACTGGCGCTTTCGGGGTCCATCAGCGCGCTGATCAGGAATTTCGGTGCTTCGCCGTCACCGCCGCTCAGATCCCCACCCATCGGGACCCCTTTGGTGTAGCCGGTCTTGACCAGATCAGCGATGTCACTGGCGGTGAAATCAAAGCCGCCAAAGAAGCGGACCTGCATCCGTGGCCCGGTTGTCGCATAGACTTCGCGGCGCATCATCGCGTCGAAAATGGCTTCCCTTGTGTTGCTGGTCGCCCAGACTGCTGCATAGCCGCTGGAGAGATAATGCCAGCCGAAGCGGCCTTCGCGGGTCCCGAGATTTTGCGGCGCCATCACGCGACCCTTGTTATTGGCCTCGTTACCGCTGTGCTTGCCGAAGAAATTATTCTCGTCCGCCGTCGCCAGCGAGGTGTGGCTGTCGGTTGATCCGATCATGCCGAATTTGAACGGATTGGCGCCTACCGCAAGCGTCAGTTCCAGTCCGCGCTTCAGCGCTTCGCGTACATAGCTGCCGGCATAGCTTTCAGGCGGCATATCTTTGGTGCAGCTCAGATTGCATTTGTCCCAGCCGGCGACGCCAAAGTCGGCAAATTCATCATTGGGCGAAAGAAACGGATGGGCTTCGCTGTCGCCCTTGATCTGGGTGACCTCGACGATCGGTTCACGCAACGCGCGGGTCTTCACATAGGCGGCGTCAATCGGACTGCCGTCATATTTGTTCATTGCGAACATCCGGCCGTTGGAGACATTGCTGTTATGCGGAATCGCCAGCACCTTGCCGCCGGTGGTTTTTTCATAGGCGGCCATATAGGCCCATAATTTTTCAGGGTCCTGCCCGGCGAGAGCGCCGAACGGGATGGTATCGCCCATTTTTTTCGGACTGTCGCGGAACATCACGACCCGGTGGAGATTGTCGCCATCCGGCATCGACGTATATTCAAAGCCCATGAAGGCGGTAAATTTGCCGGGCTCATTATATTGATCCACGGTCTTACCGTGCTTTTCCCAGAGATCGGCGGTGCGTTCTCTGGTTTGTTCCGGATCGGTCAGAGATTCAGGCAAGGTCCCCTTGGCGGCGCCATCGATTAGCTCTGACGTCACCCGCAACGAGCCTTCGTCGCTCTCGTTCATCATATCGTGCCAGCGGAGCAGAAATTTATTGGTCAGCAAGGCGATCCGCGGCGCTTCCATGATCGCCTTGGTTGCACCCATCGCGTCGCTATGGTCGGCAATTACCAGAAAATCGAGTGGACGCGACAGCTTTGCCTGGGCGCCTTTGGTCGCCGTGACTTCTTCGCCGCGGGCGAATCTGAGCGCCGCTTCCGCGTCCAGCCGGTTACCAAAACCGAAGGCGTCGATGCTGTTGTCGGTATGGAGATGGGTGTCGCCCCAGAATACCTGCTCGGGATATTCGGTGTTCACAACCTGTGCGCTGCCATCATCACCGTCGGTGTTTTTCGAACAGGCCGAAATAGCCAGGGCAGCCGTACAGACTGCCAATATCAGTGACTTGCGCATATTGAATCTCCCATCCCAATTTTCGGAAACTATCCCTGTCGGGGGTACTGCGCAATAGATAGCTGATTTGGCCAGCACGCCGTAGCGTCAGCCGAACCAGCGACCGAGAAACCCCCGTTCCCGCAGGATGGCGTTGGCGGCATTGTGACCTGGCGCGCCGGTGACTCCGCCGCCAGGATGGGTTCCCGAACCGCACATATACAGACCCTGTATCGGCCCCTTGTAACCGGCCGCGCCGATCACCGGCCGCGCCGCCCACAGCTGGTCAAGCGACATGCGGCCATGAAAGATATCGCCGCCGATTAGGCCGAATTTGCGCTCCAGATCAAACGGCGACAGCGCCATCTGGCCGAGGATCAGTTCGCCGAAGCCTGGCGCATACCGCTCCACCACAGCCAGTATTGAGGCCACCGCTGCGCCGCGTTCTTCCTCCCAATGTCGATCATCTGGCAATTGCGGTGCAAATTGCTGGCAGAACAGGCTGGCGACATGCTGTCCAGCGGGGGCCAGGCTGTCATCGACCAGACTCGGGATGAGCATTTCGACAACCGGTTCCCGCGACCAGCCATGGCGGCGGGCATCCTGATAGGCGCGGTCCATATAATCCAGCGACGGCGCCATGATGATCCCGGATTTCAGATGGTCCCCGTTGCCGGGAAGATCGGTGAAATCGGGCAAGCCGCGCAGCGCCAGATTCATCCGGAAGCTGCCCGAGCCGCATTGATATCCGGTCATCATCCGGCGGAAATCAGCGGGCAGGTCGGCGGGGTTGATCAGGCGGTCGTAGAGCAGCTTTGGGCCGACGTTGGCGATGATTTTCGATGCGCGAATCTCCTCTCCTCGCGCCGTCCGAACACCGACCGCCGCCCCCCTCTCGACGAGCACATGGTCGACCGGCGTATCGAGACAGATTTCGATTCCTGCTTCCCGGCAGGCCTCGGCCATCAGTTCGGTGATCCGGCCCATGCCGCCGATGACATGGCCCCACTGGCCATGCTTGCCATTGACCTCGCCAAACACGTGATGGAGCAAGACATAGGCGCTGCCCGGCGTATCGGGGCTGGCGTAATTGCCGACAATGGCGTCAAAACCGAAGGCTGCCTTGATTGGCGCGCTTTCGAACCACTGGTCGAGCAGCTCGCGAGCACTCAGCGTGAACAGCTTGATAATCTCATGCTGTTGCAGTGGCGATAGCCCTGCGAATCGACGAGCGGTCTTGATGCCCGCCAGC
>JAGPVK010000070.1 GCA_018067055.1 Sphingomonadales bacterium
TCATAGCCCGCCGAAGCCAGATAGCGAATGCCCAGATCGTCGGCCTCATATTCCTGTTTCCGCGAATATTTTAGCGTCAGCAACTGACTACCGGTTCCAAAAATTTCCTGTCCGATCCGGCCGAGCGAAGAATCACCCAAGAGGACTTGAGAACCAATTTGCCCCAAGATACCCAGAATATTGTTGCGAGTAGCGGCCTTCTGCCGTTTTTCACTATGTCTCGCCGCAACATGACCAACTTCATGACCCAGAACGCCAGCCATCTCTGCTTCATCGTTCATCAGCGCCATCAGTTGGCGGGTGAGATAGACATATCCACCCGGAATCGCGAAAGCATTGTTCGCCGGGCTGTTCAACAGTGTCACAGTAAAATCACTGCGCGCATTGCCCAGACCTGATTGCACCGCGATATTTTGACCCACGCCGACGACATAGCCAACCTGCGGGCCAGTGTAGGCACCGCCAAATTCCTCGAGCAATTGCGGGTGTGCTTCCGCACCTTGCCGCTTTTCTGCTGCCGATATCGACCGTGCCTCGCCCGATTGACTTCCGGCCGAATTCACCGCTCCGGCGTCCGCTCCACTGCCGGTACATGCTACCAAAGCAATGACCCCTGCGGCACTCATCAGTTTTGTCGAAATTTTGTTCATCTAAGGTTCCTCATTGACTTAATGTATAAGAACCAATCAATCGGTAAAGGGTTCCGCGTGTAACAAGGCGCTGCAGCCGCTTCGACCAAGAGAAAGTCTGGATGTTCCGGTTCAAAGCGCACCAATTTGCAAGAATTTTTCGCGACGCAATTTTCTCAGCGCCTCTCGATCATGCCTCTCGAGCTCGGAAAACTCTTCTTCAATCGCTTTGCTGAGGGATGCAATAGCCAGCGCCTGATCACGATGTGCGCCACCCACAGGCTCCTCGATTATCCGGTCGATGACGCCCAGTTTTTTGAGATTTTGGGCGGTGATCTGCATTGCATCCGCGGCCACATCGGCCTTGTCGCCCGTGCGCCAAAGAATGGAAGCACAGCCCTCGGGTGAAATGACCGAATAAACAGCATGCTCAAACATCAAGACCCGTTCTGCAGCGGCCAATGCAACAGCGCCACCCGATCCGCCTTCACCTACGATGATGGCAACCATCGGAACACCGAGCGAAAGGCATTTTTCGGTCGAACGGGCGATTGCCTCGGCCTGCCCTCGTTCTTCGGCCGACACGCCTGGAAAGGCGCCCGATGTATCGACCAGGGTAAGAACCGGTAGTGAAAACCGGTCGGCCATGTCCATTAGGCGGATCGCCTTGCGATATCCCTCCGGTTTGCCCATTCCGAAATTATGCCGCAAGCGACTCTCTGTGTCGTCGCCCTTTTCATGGCCAATGACAACCAATCGACGCTCTCCCAATCGAGCAAAACCGCCGATAATGGCCTGATCGTCACCAAAGTTCCGGTCACCGCCCAGCGGTATGAACTCGTCAAACAGACCAGCGGTAAAATCCTTGAAATGCGGCCGTTCCGGATGACGGGCGACTTGCGTTTTCTGCCATGGGGTCAGTTTCGCATATGTATCGCTCAGCATTTTGGCGGATTTGGCCTGCAGTTTGTCAATTTCCGTCTGGATATCAAGCGAGCCTTCATCCGCAGTATCTCTAAGTTCCAGAATACGGGATTCGAGAGCCGCGATTGGTTTTTCAAAATCGAGATAAGATGTCATGAAAATGAGTTAGAACCGGACAAGCTAAAGGTCAACGCGCGAGATTTACCTGGCTCAAAGGATGACGTTTATTCACCAGCTCAACCAGGCGGGCACTGTCGATGTGCGTATATATTTGTGTCGTGCTGATGTCGCTATGCCCAAGTAGCGTCTGCAAGGCGCGCAAGTCCGCACCGCCCTCCAGCAAATGGGTAGCGAAGGCATGCCGTAAAACATGCGGACTGATTTTTGCCGGGTTTATTCCTGCCTTGACGGCATGTTCCCTGATGATCTGGAACAGCCTTATCCTGCTGATATGGCCTGTTCTTGAGGGAAAAAGCCATTTTTCCTTCGGGTCAACATGTTCGTTCCAGCGGTGGACTGCCGCACGAGCCTGTTGAGAAATCGGCACCAGTCGTTCCTTTCCCCCCTTGCCTTTGATGATCAAATAGGGCTTGTCCGACGTGATCGAAGACTGCTGCAATCCGACCAGTTCACTTGCCCTGAGTCCTGAGCCATAAAGCAGTTCCAATATTGCAGATAGCCTGACAACCGAAGACTTCACGGGTTCGCGGCCCAGGCCCTCGGCAATCAACTCAAACAGAAGCGCTATCTCCGCATGAGACAAGGTTTTGGGCAATGACCGAACCAATGCCGGCTTTGGCAAAGCATCGGACGGATCACTTTCCCGAAATCCTTCCTCAACCAGAAATCCAAAAAAACGTCGTAGGCTAGACGATTTGCGCGCGACCGTACTATTTTGCAGCTTGCGCCAATGGGCAGGCAATTTCTTTAGTGTTTCGCGGTCTGCGCTGGACAATCGTCCGCCAGC
>JAGPVK010000084.1 GCA_018067055.1 Sphingomonadales bacterium
AAATTTCCCGTTCATGCTAGCCGCCGATGGAGGCGAGATGCGGTGTGGCGCCGCTATTGCCCTGTTGCAGCAAATGGCTTGGTGCCTTGGTCATGGTCAGAGCGGTGATCCGGGCAACCAGTTCGTCCTGTTGGTGGTCGCTCACCAACAGTGGCCGCAGATCAATGCCGCCGTCGCCGAACAGGCAGAGATGGAATTTGCCGGTCGCGGACACGCGCAGCCGGTTGCAGCTTGCACAGAAATCTTTCGAATAAGGCGCGATAATGCCAATCCGCCCCTTGGCGTCGGCATGGCCATATTCGACCGCGGGTCCGGCTCCGGATACCCGAGGAAGCCGCGTCCAGCCGAGCTGTTCCAGCCGGTCGGTCACATTTTCGCCGGGCAGATGATGGGATTTGAAAAATCCGGGATTGTCGTTGGTCCGCATCACTTCGATGAAGCGAAGGGAAATATCCCGCGCCGCCACAAATTCCAGAAAGTCGTCGATTTCCATGTGGTTGAGGTCGCGCATCAGCACGGTGTTGATCTTGATATTCTCGATGCCCGCTGCGCGCGCCGCCTCGATGCCATCGAGCACTTCTTCGAGCCTGGCGTGGCCGGTGATCTGCTTGAACTTCGCTGCGTCGAGAGAATCTATGCTGATATTGATCGCGCGGATACCGGCGTCGTAAAAGCTCTGCGCGCGTTCCGGCAAGCGATAGCCATTGGTGGTCATCGCCAGCCGCCTTATGCCGGGGACATTGCTCACGGCGCCGGCAATCTCGTTAAATTCCTTGCGCAGCGTCGGTTCGCCGCCGGTAAGCCTTATTTTCCACAGACCCAATGTCGCGAAGGCCCGGACCAGGCGCACGATTTCTTCCGGCGAAAGATTGGGCGGTGCGCCCTTGTCCTTGCGATAACCATCGGGCAGGCAATAGGTGCAGCGAAAATTGCACATATCGGTGAGTGACAGCCGCAGATATTCGAACCGCCGCCCCAACGCATCCGACAAGCCGGTGCTTTGCCCGACCGGATCGGGGGCTTTCGCGTCGATACGATCCGCTAAGCGATCCATCACTGTACCAACGGCCCGTCCGCGGATTCAAATTCGACGCCTTCGATCTCGCTGTTCGAGGCCAGTATCGAGAGATATTGCGACACCGCCTTGCGGAAACTGGCCTCCTCGAGATAGTCCGCGATCTTCTGTCGGACGGCTTCGAAGGGCAAGGTCTTACCCTCGGCCCGGCGACCGGCGCGGATGACATGGACGCCAAAACGGGATTTCACCGGACGGTCGCAAAGCTCGCCTTCTTTCAAGGCGAACAGCGCCTGCTCAAACGGTTCCACCGTCTGTCCGGGGCCGATCTGGCCAAGATTGCCGCCATGTTCCTTGGAAGAGCAAGCCGAAAGTTCACCGGCCATCTTGCCGAACAGCTCCGGTTCCGCCTGCAATGTCCGGATCGCACCGCGCGCGTCGCCGATTGCCAGGGAGTAGGCAAATTCATCATCCGGTGATGCGGCGAACAAGATATGTTCCGCCTCGACAATCGTCGGCGATGAAAAGCGTTCCTGATGCTGCTCGTAATAGCGCCGGGCGGTTTCGTCGTCGGCCGATGGCGTTTTGACTTCCTGATCCAGCAACGCCTCGATCCGTGCATCGTCGGGAGCCAGTTTGTGGCCATCACCGTCTGTCAGGCTGGGCGCTGCTATATCAAGCCGGTTGGCCTCGTTCAGCAGCAACTGCCGGACGACCAGCGCTCTGGCGGCATGGGCCCAAGCCTCATCAGGCTTTTGCGCCGGATGGTTCTGCGCCTCTGACGCGATATCGCTTTGCGGAATTTCAATCCCGGCAACACTAATTCTTTCCATTGAAATTTCCATTACATCAGCCATTGCGCATCGCCATTTTGCGTGATCGGACGATCTGATAGCCAGACCGCCAGAGATAGCGAACCGGGGCGGACAGCATATGCACCAGCCGCGTAAACGGGAACAGCAAGAGTATCGTCAAACCAAGCACAAGATGCAGCTTGAACACGATATGAGCATCGGCGACATAGCTTGATGCACCGGACTGGAAGGTGAAAATACCTTGTGCCCAGGTCATGAACTTGACCATTTCGCCGCCATCGAGATGGCCCATCGACAAAGGTATCGTCGACATGCCCAGCACCAACTGAATCCATAGCAAAGCAAGGATCATGATATCGCTAAAGCTTGATGTCGCGCGAATTCTGGCATCGAACAGACGCCGGTGCAAAAGCAGGGTGGCCCCTGCGAAAGCGAGCGTTCCGGCAACGCCGCCGACAACAATCGCCAATATCTGCTTGGCACTATGGGGAATGCCCAAGGCATCGAACAAGAAAATCGGGGTCAGCAGTCCACCGAGATGACCAAAGAAGATCACGATGACGCCAAGGTGGAACAGTACCGATCCGACCATCAGCTGTTTGCGGCGCAGCAACTGGCTCGAGCCAGACCGCCAGCCGTAAGGTTCTCTGTCAAAGCGGATGATCGATCCGATCGCCAGTACCGACAATGCGATATAGGGATAGATGCCAAAGAGCAGATGATTGAGAAAATCAGCCATGTCAGTTACTCCTTGCGGGTTCGGAGCCGGCCGGAACGGCAAAACGGTTTACCATTGCCGCGGCTTGCGGACATTCACCCGCGCCATCGGGTGCGGAGCCGGCACCGAAAGTGACTTCCTCCTCCTCCCAGGCGGCATCCAGTGCCTCGAGATCATCGGGATCGTCGGCGGGCTTGATCGCGCTTTGAACGTCAATGCTGCGATCAACCCCGATCAAGTCGCAAAGCGCGATCAATATCGCCGCGTAGTTCGGGTCGCGCTGTTCCAGCCTTTGCGCCAGCGCTACCAGCACAACGCCGGGTTCTGCCAGCTGTTCGAGCGCTTCTTCTTTGGGCAAAATCGAACAATATTCCAGAAATTGCGGCAAATAGTCAGGCAGCTCGTTCGAGACCGGATCGAGGCCAGCAGCAAGATAACGATCGCGCAGATCAACCATGGCCTGACCGCGGTCACGGCTCTCGCCATGAACATGTTCGAACAGGTATAGAGAATGGACTCTGCCGCGATCGAACAGCTCGACATAATCTTCCTGAATATCGATCAGGTCACTGGCGGCCAGTTTGCCCAGCAACGGGTCGAGTGCGGCAATTTGTTCCGCTCCCAGCAAGCCGTCTTCGATAAGCGCCGCGCGCATTTCGGGCGCTGCCTTTTGTACGTCAGCCGTAGGATATTGCAGCAGCGCGGACAGGATACGATAGGTTACGCTCATGATATGACCTCCGTGGGTGTCTGGAGTTTCTTGCGGGCCGGTGCGCCGAACAGGTTGGTTTCACTGCTTCCGCTCGAACAGCCATTGCCGAACGAGAAACCGCAGGAGCCACGTTCTTCGAACATGTCTTCGGTATCTTCACGATGGCCTGACGGGATCACGAAACGGTCCTCGTAATTGGCAATCGCCATGATCTGATACATTTCCTCGATTTGCGCCGGAGCAAGACCCACGCGTTCCGCGACATCCTCGCGTATCACGCCATCGACGGTCTTGCCGCGCATATAGCTGCGCATCGCCAGCATCCGTTCCAGACAGGCCGCAATCGGCTCTTCATCGCCAGCCGTCAGCAGATTGGCGAGATATTTGAGCGGAATACGCAGCGAGCGTATGTCCGGCATGTCATCGACCATTTCGATCTTGCCAGCGCCGGCCGCGGCGCTGATCGGCGACAATGGCGGAACATACCAAACCATTGGCAAGGTCCGATATTCCGGATGGAGCGGGAAGGCGACTTTCCATTCCATGGCCATTTTCCAGACCGGTGACCGACGCGCCGATTCAAGCCAGGCTTCAGGCACACCGTCCTTGCGCGCCTGCGCGATGACTTCCGGATCATTGGGATCGAGGAAGATATCAAGCTGGGCCTGGTATAGATCTTCGACATTTTCCGCCGATGCCGCTTCTTCGATACGGTCCGCATCATAAAGCATGACACCCAGATAGCGGATGCGTCCGACGCAGGTTTCCGAACATACCGTCGGCTGCCCGGCTTCGATGCGCGGGTAGCAGAAAGTACATTTTTCCGACTTGCCGGATTTCCAGTTATAATAGATTTTCTTATACGGGCATCCGGAGACGCACATCCGCCAGCCGCGGCATTTTTCCTGATCGATCAGGACAATGCCATCTTCCTCGCGCTTGTAGATCGACCCGGAAGGGCAGGCTGCAACGCAGGTCGGGTTGAGACAATGTTCGCACAGACGCGGCAAATACATCATGAATGTATTTTCAAACTGCCCGTACATTTCCTTCTGGATGCCGTCGAAATTATAATCTTCCGACCGTTTGGCAAATTCACCGCCGAGGATTTCTTCCCAGTTGGGACCCCAGTTGATCTTTTCCATCCGTTTGCCGGTGATTGCCGAGCGTGGCCGGGCCACCGGCTGCGCCTTGGACTCTTTTGCGGTTTGCAAATGGGCATAGTCGAAGGTGAACGGTTCGTAATAATCGTCGATTTCCGGCAGATCGGGGTTGGCGAAAATCTTGGCCAGAAGCCGCCATTTTCCGCCCATCCGCGGTTGCAGGCGCCCGCCCTTCTTGGTCCACCCGCCATTCCACCGTTTCTGGTTTTCCCAATCCTTGGGATAACCGATGCCCGGCTTGGTCTCGACATTGTTGAACCACGCATATTCCATGCCTTCGCGGCTGGTCCAGACGTTCTTGCAGGTCACCGAACAGGTGTGACAGCCAATGCATTTATCAAGGTTCAGGACCTTGCCGATTTGTGCGCGAACCTTCATGCCATCTGCTCCCCGGCCAATGCCCCTTCAGGCAATTCATCTTCCAACCAGTCCACTTTGGACAATTTGCGAACGATGACGAATTCGTCACGGTTTGATCCGACCGTGCCGTAATAGTTGAAGCCGTAAGAAAGCTGGGCATAGCCACCGATCATATGGGTCGGTTTCAGCACCGCCCGGGTGACGCTGTTATGGATACCGCCGCGATTGCCGGTCAGCGGTGAGCCTGGCACATTCACCAGCTTTTCCTGCGCGTGATACATGAACAAGGTTCCTTCCTTCATGCGCTGTGAGACGACGACACGGGCGACCAGAGCGCCGTTGCTGTTGAAAGTCTCGACCCAGTCGTTATCGACAAGACCCGCTTTCGCGGCATCTATTTCCGACATCCAGACGATCGGTCCGCCGCGCGACAGGGTCAGCATCAGCAGATTGTCGGTATAGGTTGAGTGGATCCCCCATTTCTGGTGCGGCGTAATGAAATTCAGGATGACGTGCTTTTCATCTTTTGCCTGATCAATCATCGGCTTGACCGTCTTGGTGTCGATTGGCGGACGATAGACCGCAAATCCCTCACCAAAGGCACGCATCCAGCTGTGATCCTGATAGAGCTGTTGCCGCCCGGTCAGGGTGCGCCAAGGGATCAGCTCGTGCACGT
>JAGPVK010000175.1 GCA_018067055.1 Sphingomonadales bacterium
GCGCACAATAACAATGCACAAAAGCACGGCGCATTTAATAAAATACTTATCGCCAATCGCGGGGAAATTGCCCTGCGGATTTTGCGCGCGGCCAAGGAACTCGGCATCGAAACCGTCGCCGTGCACAGCACCGCCGATGCCGACGCGATGCATGTGCGACTTGCCGATCAGGCAGTCTGCATTGGTCCGCCGGCCGCCGCCGACAGCTATCTGTCGATCCCGGCGATTATCTCGGCCGCCGAAATCAGCGGCGCCGACGCGATCCATCCCGGCTACGGCTTTCTCTCTGAGAACGCGCATTTCGCCGAAGTCGTCGAAGCGCATGATATCAAGTGGATCGGCCCCAAGCCCGAGCATATCAAGATCATGGGCGACAAGGTCGCCGCCAAGAAAACCGCCGGTGACCTCGGCATTCCACTGGTGCCCGGATCCGATGGCGCGGTCAGCGAGATTGACGAAGCCAAGCGCGTCGCGAAGGAAGTCGGCTATCCGGTAATCATCAAGGCAGCCTCCGGTGGCGGTGGTCGCGGCATGAAGGTGGTCAACAGCGAAACCGAACTCGAAACCCAGATGAAACAGGCCGGCACCGAGGCCAAGGCGGCGTTCGGCGACGCCACCGTCTATATCGAAAAATATCTCGGCGATCCGCGCCATATCGAGTTTCAGGTGTTCGGCGATGGCCGCGGCAACGCGATTCATCTCGGCGAGCGCGACTGTTCGCTGCAGCGCCGCCACCAGAAAGTGCTCGAGGAAGCGCCTTCGCCGGTGATCAGCGCCGAACAGCGCGAGCGGATGGGCAAGGTCTGCGTCGACGCGATGAAGGGCATGCAATATCGCGGCGCCGGCACGATCGAGTTTCTCTACGAAAACAACGAATTTTACTTCATCGAGATGAACACCCGGCTGCAGGTCGAACATCCGGTGACCGAAATGATCACCGGCTTTGATCTGGTCCGCGAACAGATCCGGATCGCCGATGGCCGTGATCTTTCGGTCGAACAGGAAGACCTGGTGTTCAGCGGCCATGCCATCGAATGCCGGATCAATGCGGAGAACCCCAAGACCTGGGCACCCTCACCCGGCAAGGTCACCAGCTATCATGCGCCCGGCGGCATGCATGTCCGCGTCGATAGCGGACTCTATGCCGGCTATTCTATCCCGCCTTATTATGACAGCATGATCGCCAAGCTGATCGTCTATGGCCGGACCCGCGACGGCTGCATGATGCGCCTCGCCCGCGCGCTCGACGAATTTGTTATCGAAGGCGTCCAGACAACGATCCCGCTCCACCAGAAGCTGGTCCACGACAAGGAATTCCAGTCGGGCGAATATACGATCAAATGGCTGGAAGAATGGCTCGAGAAGGATAATCTGAAGGATTAGGCCGCGCCCCGGCGAAGGCCAGGGTCCATCACGTGGCTTATCCTGAATTACGATGGTTGTTTTGACGCGCACCGGAACACGCACAGGCAAGCTAACCTAACCGCCAGTTTTCCATACACGAGATGGATCCCCGCCTGCGCAGGGATGGAATGAACAGGAACTTCGTTCAGGTTCATTCCACCTTTCCTGAACATAACAAGTCAGTTCAGGACTTAGACAGGGTTAACAAACTATCACCTGTTGCACAGATGCGGCAAATGGAGTCGCCAGCAACAGGAGTAAGCCATGCGTATATTTTTAATCACCGGCCTGATGGCGGCCACGATGTTGACGCCCGCCGCCGCATCCGCCGCCGAAATCGCCCCCAATCTCAACAGCGCGCCCGGACTGGTTCAGGCAGACCTGACCGGCACCGTCGCCCTGCAGCGCGATGGTCGCAGCGAACGGCGCGCCGAACGCAGCGGCAATCGCGACAGTGGCCCGCGGCAGATGCAGCGAACTGAGAATCGGAACAATCGCGGACAAGTGAACGTGAACCGGCAAGCCCGGATCGAAGCCCGCAGCGTTCGTGCTGAGAACCGGCAGAACCGCCGGGTGGATCGCGTCGATCGCAATGTGAACAATGCTCCCGTACAGCGCGCCGCGCGTCCGGATCGCGCTGATCGCCCGGATCGCGCTGATCGGAATGTCAATCTCGCAGCTCAGCGCGATCGGCGGGTCGATCGCCGCGTTGCCAATCGCCAGGACCGGCGTCAGGACATAAGGCAGGGCGACCGCAATCGTGATGGCCGGGTGGATCGGCAATTTGATCGCAACCGCGATGGACAGATTGACCGCCGCTATGATCGCAATAACAACAATCGCGTCGACCGGCGGGTCGATCGCAACCGGGATGGCCGGATTGACCGGAACTATCGGGACCAGCGTCAATATAGCAACAACCGCAATTACAATCGCAGCAGCCGCAACTGGAACCGCAGCTGGCGCAACGACCGGCGCTATGACTGGCAGCGTTATCGCCAGGCCAACCGCAATCATTATCGGTTGAACCGCTATTATGCACCCTATCGGGATTACCGTTACAACCGCCTGAGCGTCGGTATCTATCTCGGGTCCGCCTTCTACGGCTCGCGTTACTGGATCAACAACCCCAGCTATTATCGCCTGCCCCCGGCCTATCCGGGAACGCGCTGGGTGCGTTATTATGACGATGTATTGCTGATCGACACCTATAGCGGCGAGGTCATCGACGTGATCTACGACTTCTTCTGGTAAGATCGGAAGCTAGGATCAACAGACCCGCTGCCTGAAAGGGCGGCGGGTTTTTTGTCGCGCGCGCCGGTTTCAGCCGGTAATTCAACGCCCAAACCTTCTCTTCAAGCGCAAAAGCGGACGTACCGTTCGAGAATGGGATCCATCGCGCCGCATCCTCCGATCGTCAGGCGGAACCGGGGATCATGGGCACTTTCAAGATTGCGACATATTTCCTCCCGCGTCTTGAGGCCAAATTAATCCTTTTGGTAGAAAAGGGTTGCCACATATTGGCAGGGTTAAATGTGGTAAAAAATTTTTTAAAGGCGTTCGCCGGCGAAATAGCCAATGATCAGGAAGCTGATTCCGTTCCTGACACGAGGCTGGACAGCCATGCCCGGCGCCTCGAAATTCTGGATGATTTCGAGCAAGCGGGAATAACCTGGCTATGGGCGACCGATACAGACAGCCATCTGATATATCTTTCCGAAAAAGCGGCGGAGAACCTGAACAAGCCGCTCGATGAGCTGATTGGCCTTCCTCTGGTTGCTTTATTCAAAAACGATCCCGACAATCCGGATGAAAAATCTGACCGGCCTTTCAAATATCATC
>JAGPVK010000100.1 GCA_018067055.1 Sphingomonadales bacterium
AGCATCGTCGAAGCCGCCGGCTTGATGAAGTTCAATGTCCGGATCGGTTGCCCGCAAGGCTATGATTCCGACCCTGAGTTCATAAAGCAAGCCCAGGCCGCAGGTGCCAATATCTCGGTGCACCGCGACGAGAATGAAGCGGTTGCCGGCGCCGATGTTGTCGTGACCGACACATGGGTGTCGATGGGACAGGAACATGTGCACAACAAGCTTGCCGCGATGATGCCCTATCAGGTCAATGACGTGATGATGGAACAGGCCAAGCCCGATGCCCTGTTCCTGCATTGCCTGCCCGCGCACCGCGGCGAGGAAGTCATGCCGTCGGTGATCGACGGACCGCAGTCGGTCGTCTGGGACGAGGCAGAGAACCGGATCCATGCACAGAAGTCCGTGCTTCGCTGGTGCTTCGGCCAGATCTGATGGTGGACATTGCACTGACCGACAGCATATTGTCCTTTGCGATCCCGGCGAAACATTGTCGCGGGCGGGTTGTCCGGCTCGGGCCCGCGCTTGACGAAATCTTGGCGGCGCATGCTTATCCGCCACTGATCCGGGACATATTGGCAGAAGCTGTCTGTCTGACCGCAATGCTCGGCGCGTTGCTGAAGGACGAAGGATCACAGCTGACCTTGCAGGCGCAAACCGAGGCCGGCGTGATCAGCCTTCTCGCCTGCGACTATAAGGACGGCGCCTTGCGCGGTTATGTCGAATTTGATCGGGAACGGTTCGCCTCTCAGCCGGTTGCGCCGAGCCTGATGGCGTTATTCGGCAAGGGCTATCTGGCGATCACTTTTGATTTGCCGGAACCCCGTGGTCGCAATCAGGGTATTGTTCCACTGGAAGGCGGCAGTCTTTCGGAAGCGGTGCAGAATTATTTCTTCCAGTCCGAACAGATTCCGACGCTTATCCGGGTCGCAGTTGATGAGACCGCAGAGGGAATTTCCGCTGGTGGCCTATTGGTACAGCATCTTCCCGAAGGGGAAGAAGGCCGCGAACGGCTGCACGTGCAACTCGACCACCCGGAATGGGAACATGTCGAGATCATGGGCAGCACCATTACGCCAGCAGAACTGACCGGAATCGCATTGCCGCTGGAGGATATTTTGTGGCGTCTCTTCAGCGAGAGCGATGAAGTGATGGTTTTGAACGGTAAACCGTGCGTTAAGGGATGCCGCTGTAATGAAGATCATATCCGGGACGTGATCGCGCGTTTTCCGAAAGAAGATAAGGATGATATGGTCGACCAGGACGGAAATATCGCAATTGACTGCGCCTTTTGCAGCAAGACATTCACGATTTCGGGCGCCAGCCTGAACAATTGAATCCTGTCGAAAATATGGCAAGCTGCCAAATTTGTCGAATATCTCCTATCGATCGCCGCATTTGGCGACAATATTGGCCACGATTCGAGAATATGACGCATATTACCGCAAGATTATCCGCAACCAAACTGACAGGAAAAATACAATGAAAGGCTTGAGACTGATCAAAATCATCAGCGCAACAGCCGCAATCCTGTCCGGATTTGCGATAGCTGCGCCGGCACAGACGCCGGGGATGGCTTTGCTGGATGGGCTGACGCCGGGCGAGTGGACATTGAAAGAACGGGGTTCTCGCGAACCCGGCCAGAAAGTCTGTCTGGGAAATCCCGAATTGCTGCTGCAAATCCAGCATGGCAATACCGCCTGTACCCGCTACGTGATTGAAAATAGCCCCCGAAAGCTCCGGGTCAGCTATAGATGCGGACGGGCCGGTCAGGGCGTGACCGAAATCAAGCTGGAATCCAGCAGTCTCGTGCAGATAAACTCTCAAGGTATACGCAATAATGCGCCATTTTCGGTCGCTATGGAAGGTCGCCGGACCGGCAGCTGCTAGCTCCTGATCCTGAGCGCAATTTACGCACAATACTTGCGCCGCGCAGGCAAGGGGATTAGCGGGACGCATCATGACTTCCGAATCAGAATCAGCGATCATCTTATTGTCCGGTGGGCTCGACTCCATGGTGTCTGCAGCGATCGCCGCGGAGCAGGGCTATCGTCTGATCGCGCTGACCGTCGATTATAATCAGCGCCACAAGATCGAACTGCAATCGGCTCAGAAGATCGCCGCCAATTTGAATGTGGCCGAACATATCATTCTCCCGCTCGATCTGAGCCGCTTTGGCGGATCGGCGCTGACCGCAGATATCGATGTGCCGAAAACCGGGGTTACCAACGATATTCCGGTGACCTATGTGCCCGCCCGCAACCTCATTTTTCTTTCGCTGACCCTCGGTTTGGCCGAGGCGCGCGGCGCGCGGGATATTTTCATCGGCGTGAATGCGCTGGACTATTCCGGTTATCCGGACTGCCGACCCGAATTTATCGAAGGGTTCGAGCGACTGGCCGATCTGGCAACCAAGGCGGGTGATCAAGGTAGCGGATTTCATATCCAGACCCCGCTTCAGCACATGACCAAGGCTGACATCGCCAGGGAAGCTATGCGGCTCGAGGTTGATCCTGCCTGGAGCTGGTCCTGCTATGACCCGGCAGAAGGCAATCTGCACTGCGGATTATGCGACAGTTGTCGGTTACGGCAAAAGGGATTTGAAGAGGCCGGCATTGCCGATCCGACGCGATACGCAACACCATGAGCTACGCGGTAAAGGAGATATTCCTGACCCTGCAGGGGGAAGGCGTGCATGCGGGACGTCGAGCCGTCTTTGTGCGTTTTACCGGATGCAATCTGTGGTCCGGGCTGGAAAGGGATCGCGCCAAGGCAATCTGCCAATTTTGCGATACCGACTTTGTCGGGATGGATGGAGAGGGTGGCGGACGCTTTGCAACCGCTGACAATCTGGTCAAGGCAGTGGCAGAAACGTGGGGCAGCGACAGGGACTCGCGCTTCGTGGTTCTGACCGGTGGCGAACCTATGCTGCAAGTGGATAAGGCGCTGATCGACGCGCTGCACGCCGAAGGCTTTTTCATCGCTATCGAATCGAACGGGACCCTGGTCGTACCACGTACGATCGACTGGATCTGCATCAGCCCGAAAGCGCAGAGCGACACGGTCCAGCGGTCAGGCGATGAACTGAAACTGGTCTGGCCACAGGATGACAGCAACTGGCAGGCGATGCAAAGCTGGGACTTTTCCAACTTGCTGCTGCAACCCAAGGATGCGATTGCCGACCCTGCCGCTAGCCAGGCCAATCTCGAACAGGCCATAGCCTTTGTCCAGGCCCATCCGAAATGGCGTTTGTCGCTACAGAATCACAAGATACTCGGACTGGCCTGATCATTCATTCTGCAGGTTTTTCTGCAGATTCTTTTTCGTCAGCCGGCGCAGCATCTTTTTCTTTTTTCGCGTCAGAACTTGCCTCTTCTTCCGCGCCGGTCGGGTCTGTTTTCTGAATCGTATCGACATCGACCATATCGTCGCTGATCGTGCCATCTATGACATCGACGTCGTCCATCCGGGTTTCGGTGACATCGCCAGCATCGGGCCCATCGTTGCCGGAACAGGCGGCAATGGTCAGGCTGAGCAGCGCCGTAGCGGCGATTCTGGGATATTTGAGCATGGCTTGTCCTCTTTTGATCGATCCATTATCGAACCTACATAGACCGGGACTGGGCCCGATCAATGGCTTTCAGGAAGCTGTCAGCGGTTTTTCGCAACGCCTCGTCAAACGCCTGAAGGTCTGTTGCGATACCCAATTGGGCCAGGCTGGTCACCGGATATTCGCTGATCCCGCAGGGAATGATCCCACCGAAATGGCTGAGGTCCGGATCGATGTTGACCGAAAAGCCGTGCATCGTCACCCATTTGCGGATGCGGATACCGATCGCGCCAATCTTGGCTTCCTGCCCGTCCGGTGTGTCGCACCAGATACCGACACGGCCATCTACCGCGCGCGCTGTTACCCCAAATTCTGCCAGCGCCGCTATCACCCAGGCTTCCAGTGCGTGGACAAAGCCGCGCACATCCGCGTTGCGTTTCTTCAGATCGAGGATGACATAGCCAACCCTTTGCCCCGGCCCATGATAGGTGTGGCGGCCCCCGCGACCGGTATCATAGACCGGGAATGCCTCGCTGAGCAGTTCTGCGGGATCGGAGCTGGTGCCGGCGGTATAGAGTGGTGGATGCTCGAGCAGCCAGATCAGCTCCTTCGCTTCACCGCTCTGAACCGCCGCGTTGCGCCGTTCCATTTCGGCGAGCGCCTCCGGATATTCAACTTTTCCGGGCGAAATACGCCATTCGATATCATTGGGACTGGTCATAGAAATTTCGTGCACTTTTGCTGGCCGGGTGGCAAGAGCTGGCGACAGAGAAACCGATGCGGGAGCGAGAACATGAAGCTGGACTATATGCAAAGCTGGAATGGTGCGATGGCTCTGCTTGGCGCGCATAAAGAAGCAATATTGGCGATTGCCGGCGTGTTTATCTTCCTGCCGACCTTGTTATTCGCGCAATATGTCACGCCGCCGGTATTTAATGGCGATGAAGACATGAATGCTATCATCGCCATCTATTCCGCCTATTTTGATGAACATTCGCTGCCGATCATTGCATCCAATCTGGTGATCAGCTTCGGCAGTCTGGCGATCTATTTTGCCCTCGCCCCTTCTCGCAACAATACCGTGGCGGAAAATCTTGTCAGTGCGCTGAAAATATTCGTGATTTATCTGATCGCCAATCTGCTGATTGCCGTTGTCGCTTTGCCAGGATTCATTCTGTTCATCATTCCCGGGCTGTACCTGAGTTCCCGATTGCTTCTCGTGCCGATGGTGATCGTCAATGAAGGGGAGCGCAATCCCATCGAGTCGCTCAAGCGAAGCTGGTCCCTGACCAGCAATAACGGGTTTTCGATCCTGCTGTTCGTGCTGATCATCGCGGTGGTCGGCACCATCACCATCGGTGTTTTGGAATCGGTCACCGGAGTCGTTGCCGGATTGGCCACCGGCGGCACCGGCTGGCCATTCGTCGAAAATCTGGTCGCCGCGCTGACCGGCACAGCCTTTCAACTGGTCCTCACCGCCGTGATTACATCTATCTATATCGAGCTGACCGGCAAGAATAGCAAAGTCAGCGATATTTTTACCTGAGGACAGGAACGTGGGGAGCCGCTGTCTCCGGCAAATCGCCGGTCAGCCGCGGATCGATCATCTGGCCGATCTGCTGCCTGAAAATGCGGAACCCGCTGCGCTGGTAAAAGGGCAGGGCGCGCGGCGAATCTTGCGTGCAGGTATGCAGCCAGACGCGCTTGATCCCGTCGCGCCAGGCCTTGTCCAGCGCCTGATTCATCATCCAGCGACCATGGCCCAGGCCATTCAGCCCTGGTATCAATCCGAAAAATGCGATTTCGCATTCGCCCGACACCCGAAAATCCAGTTCGATAAAACCAACCGGCTCTTGCCCGTCCCGGACGATGGAAAGTTCGACTGCCGGATCGTGCAGAATCGCCTTCAGATCATCTGCATCCATCAATAGCCGCGAAATCCACAGCCACGGCTCGCCGACTTTCCGAAACAGTGCGAGATAATCGGCAACCACCGGATCTGGCCAGCGTTCCAGAACCAAGCTGGAACTGTCCGCCGCCAGCGCCGGCTTTGCCAGCATTTCCAAATGCGTGACGATGGTTGCGACATGCCCTTTTGGAACATCTTCAAGCCGCTCCGCCAGACGATTCAGACCCATTTGGCTTCGGGCGGAAGGCTCATTAATATTGCGTCGACATTGCCGCCGGTCTTGAGACCGAAGGTGGTGCCCCTGTCATAGACAAGGTTAAACTCGGCATAGCGCCCGCGCCATTCCAGCTGTTGCTGCTTTTCCTCTGGGGTCCATTCCGTTGCCATGCGTTTGCGGACCAATTTCGGAAATATATCCAGAAAGGCGCGTCCGACATCCTGGGTAAAGGCGAAATGGCGGTCGAAATCGGAGTCGTGATCGAGTTCGATATGATCGTAGAATATGCCGCCAACGCCGCGGTGCACATTGCGGTGAGGAATATAGAAATAATCATCTGCCCATTTTTTGAACCGGGGATAATATTCCGGATTATGCGGCGCACAGGCAGAGCGGAACCGGGCATGAAATTCCTCGGTGTCCTCGTCATAGACAAGCGCCGGATTAAGATCAGCACCGCCGCCAAACCAGCGTTTGGTCGTGCACAGGAAACGCGTGTTCATATGCACATTGGGGACATGCGGATTCGCCATATGCGCAACCAGACTGATACCGGTTGCAAAAAACCGCGGATCATTTTCCGCGCCATTGATCTGGCCCTGAAATTCCTCACTGAACGTGCCATCAACGGTGGAGATGTTCACGCCGACTTTTTCGAAGATCTTGCCTTTCATCAGGCCCTGCACACCGCCGCCGCCGGGGCTGCCGTCGGGGTTTTGGCGATCCCAGGGAATATAGTCGAACGTCGCTTCGCTGCCAGCTTCCGCTTCTATCTTCTCAAATTCCGCACAGATATCGTCGCGTAGCTGTTTGAACCACGTCTGGGCTGTCTGCTGCTGATTATCCAATTTTGTCGTCATTCCGGAAATTGTCCTGTTTGCCTAAGTGCTTCGCCCAAGGCCATGCCAGCGGATACCGCCAGATTCAAGCTGCGCATGCCGGGTTTCATCGGGATCGTGATTCGCTCATCGCATTGCTCCTGTATAGTCAGGGGAACTCCTGATCCCTCGGACCCGAACAGCAAAATATCATTCGTGCGATAGGCGAATCCATAATGGGGCGCATCGGCCTTGCTGGACAGCAAGATAATCCTGGTTTTCGGGGAATCAACGGCCGCCCGAAATGCGTCCCAGTCGGCGTGGCGGGTGTATCGAACATGTTCAAAATAATCCATGCCCGCACGTTTTAGACTGCGATCACTGAACGGAAATCCACAAGGTTCAATGATATCGACCGGCACGTCCAGACAAGCGCAAGTCCTTAATATCGTTCCTAAATTTCCCGCTATCTCGGGTTGATACAATGCTATCCTCATGGAAGGAACACCATGAGCGACAAGTGAATGTTTGGTCAATCGAAAATTCCCTGTTGGCAAACCCTATCCTTCGCGGCTATCAGGCGCGCAAATCACTGCCTGTTCAATCTGTTGAGATACAGTATCGAACGTTCAGGCAGTCGGGGGTCATAACTATTCTATAGGGCTTGTTTGCATGGCAACGGTTGAAACAGCTGATACGGCAGTCGCAGAAGAAAGCGGCGTTCGCCGCCGGGACTTTATCAATATCGCAGCAGTGAGCTTCGCTGGTGCCGGGGCGGTTGCTACCGTATTCCCGTTGGTCAACCAGATGAATCCGAGCGCGGATGTGCTCGCTCTCGCATCGGTTGAAGTTGATATCTCGGCAATCGAACGCGGCCAGGCGATCAAGATTTTGTGGCGCAAGCAGCCGGTATTTGTCCGCAACCTGACGGATGTCGAAATCGGCGAAGCCAATGCGGTTGATATTGCAACGCTGCGTGATCCCCAGACTCTGCAAGAACGCACCAAGGTCGGCAAGGAAAACTGGCTGATCACATTGGGCGTTTGCACCCATTTGGGCTGTGTTCCACTCGGGGCAGCTGAAGGCGAAAACAAAGGCGAATTCGGTGGCTATTTCTGCCCCTGCCATGGCTCAAGCTACGATACGGCAGCTCGCATCCGCAAAGGTCCTGCGCCAAGAAATCTGGATGTGCCAGAATATGATTTCC
>JAGPVK010000103.1 GCA_018067055.1 Sphingomonadales bacterium
TGCATCGGCGTGAATTCGCTCAGCAGGATGATATGCTCGCGGTCATATTGCACTGGATCGGGCCCGGCGGGATCGATGATGATCGGCCCATAATGACCGACCTGCTCCTGCAGCCCGCTATGGCTGTGCCACCAGTAAGTACCCGACTGGCGCGGCGTCAGCGGCACATCAAAGCGCGCGCCCGGCCTGATCCCGGGAAAGCTGATCCCAGGCACGCCGTCAAACTGAAATGGCAACAGCAGGCCGTGCCAGTGCACCGAACTGTCTTCATCCAGCATATTGTGGACAGAAAGCAGGGTCTGCTCACCCTCCTTCAGCCGGATCAGCGGTCCCGGCACCGTACCGTTGACCGCAATCGCATGGCCCGACCGACCGCCGGTGGCAAAGTGGCCTTCACCGATATGCAGATCGACCCTGGCGCCAGACAGCTCGTCCATTCCCTTGCGGACAGCGCCGCCCATCTTGCCCCCCATGTTTCCTGTGGCCCAGAGTGGCATGGGCAGGGTGGCAGCAACTCCGGCAAGCGCGGAGCGGCCCAGAATCTGACGGCGGGAGAAATTCATATTGGCTTTTTCCTTCGACATGTCATATACCCCCATAAGGTATATATTCAAGGACGAAAATATGGCTAAAGGTGCAGTCGATCAGAAAATAAACCGGCTCCGTCGGATCGAGGGACAGGTGCGTGGCATCGCCCAGATGATCACCGACGACCGCTATTGCATCGATATCCTCCACCAGGTGCAGGCGGTGAAATCCGCTCTGGCAAAGGTCGAGAGCCAGATTCTCAAAGACCACGCCGCCTGTTGCGTCAGCGAGGCGATCGCAACGGGAAGCGCTGCCGAGCAGAAAGAGAAATTCGACGAACTGATCGACCTGTTTGAAAAAGTGAAACGCTGACCAAAACAACCGCCTTGCCAATGGGGCGGGCGACATAGGGAATGGAAGAATGATGATCGGATCTATCGCAAAATCGATGCGGGACGGCAGTGCCGCCGGACTGTTGCTGCTATCGCTGGCAGCCTGTTCGACTGCCGCGCAGGCGGCCAGCTACACAATGTACCGCGACGCTGGCTGCGGCTGTTGTCTGGAATGGGCGGATCATGCCGCGGCTGGCCTCGAGGCAGAGGTGAAGGCTGAAAATGCCGATATGCAGATGGTCAAGGACCTGCACGGGGTGCCTGACAATCTGCGCGCTTGTCACACCATGATTGTCGAAGGCTATGTCATCGAGGGGCATGTCCCGGCCGAAGCGATCCAGAAATTGCTGCGCGAAAAACCGGAAAATGTCGTCGGCCTCGCGGTCCCCGGCATGCCGGTCGGGTCGCCGGGAATGGAATATCAGGATCAGAAACAGCCCTATCAGGTGATTGCCTTTGGCCCCAAGGGCCAGCGCGTTTTTGCCAGCTATAACCAATAAACCTAACCCCCCGAAGGAATTGAAAATGAACAAATATATAGTCACAATCTCCGCTGCGATCTTTGCTTTGAGCGTCCCTGGCGCGGCTCTTGCCGAGCATCATGAGGGTGGTGTCAAGGCCCACAAGTGCGAGAAAATGGAAGACGGAAAAATGAAATGCTGCATGAAGGACAAGGACGGCAAGATGGCCTGCCACATGATGGATG
Source organism: Sphingomonadales bacterium (assembly GCA_018067055.1). Taxonomy (GTDB): domain Bacteria; phylum Pseudomonadota; class Alphaproteobacteria; order Sphingomonadales; family Sphingomonadaceae; genus Parasphingorhabdus. The sequence goes on from JAGPVK010000103.1 coordinate 1,627, forward strand.
GCGACAAAATGGACCATGGAAAGATGGATCATGGCACAATGGACCATGGTCAGATGGACCATGGCGATATGGCGCAACCGGAAACACCGGACCAGGAACCCCAGTGAAGCCGGACCGGTTTTGACGGACATTTTTTGATAGAATTCAGGCCAGCCCCATATCGCCATGCCAGCGATATGGGGTTCTCATTGCCTGCTATCCCGGTCAGCGCACGGGCTTCTCGGCAGCAAGATTGACTCCTTCTGGAATAAGGCATATATACCCCCATAGGGTATATCGATTTGCACGAAAAAGGAGATCATCATGGCCGAGTCAACTATTCGATCGACAATCCTTCTTTGGGGCTGGACGCTCAGCTTGTTCCTGCTGATCTCCTATCTTCTTTGCATAATCTTTGGCCTGATGGCTCCGCAATCGATGCACATGCACGAAGCTTGGGCACCGCTGCTTCCAGGGTTTGAATGGCTCACCCTGACCGGCTTTTTTGCCGGTGCCATCGGCAGCTTTGCTTATGGCTGGTATATTGCGATCGTCATCATTCCGATCAAGCGCTGGGTTGGCAGAAAATTGAAGGCACAATAATGGCCGAGACTGTTTCGCCCCATCACGGCCATGAACATGGTGCCGCGCCGGTCAACGACCCGGTCTGCGGCATGACGGTTGATCCCGGCCAGACCAAACATCACGCGCATCATCACGGTCAGGACTATCATTTCTGCTCCGCCGGTTGCCGAACCAAATTTGTCGCCGATCCGGAGCGCTATCTTTCGCACGATCCTGCGGCTGCGCATCAGGACGTTCCCGAAGGCACGATCTACACCTGCCCGATGCATCCCGAAATTCGGCAGCAGGGACCCGGCTCCTGTCCGATCTGCGGCATGGCGCTGGAGCCGGAAACATTCGCGCTCGATAGCGGCCCCGATCCCGAATATATCGACATGCGCCGCCGCTTCTGGATCAGCGCAGCCTTTTCCCTGCCTTTGTTCCTCTACGCCATGGGCGACATGATCCCCGGCCAGCCGTTCCAGTCCTGGTTCGACCCCGCCATCGCAACCTGGATTCAGCTGCTGCTGGCATCGCCGGTGGTGCTCTGGGGCGCCTGGCCGTTTTTCGTGCGCGCCGTGCAATCGCTCCGAACAATGAATCTCAACATGTTCACCCTGATCGGGCTGGGCGTCGTGGTGGCTTATGGTTTCAGCCTGGTCGCGACCTTCTTTCCCGGGCTGTTCCCTTCGGCCTTCCGCGGCCACGACGGCACTGTCGCGGTCTATTATGAAGCCGCCGCCGTCATCACGACATTGGTGCTGCTGGGACAAGTCCTCGAATTGAAGGCACGCGGCCAGACCTCCAGCGCCTTGCGCGCGCTGCTGGAACTGGCTCCCCCAGTCGCCACGCGGATCAAC
>JAGPVK010000105.1 GCA_018067055.1 Sphingomonadales bacterium
ATAGAGCAGACGACCTGGCCCCAGTCGATCCAATATGATTGCCAGATCGCTTTCAGAAAATGCAAAACAGCCCTGACTACGGCCCAGCTTTCCGTGACTTTCAATCATTTCCGGTTCTGCATACCAGGCGCCGTGGATGACAATAGCGCGGGGTTCGGCTAGGTTGTTGCTCGGGTCGAGACCCTTCAGACGTCGGGACGTGCCGTGCTTGCCGACATAGGTCTCGCTGGTGATATAGCTGCCGCCGGAGGATGCTTCGGATCCGGGCACATTGGAAAATTCCTGCAGCCAGCCGGTATGTCTGAGATCAGAGCCTTTGCCATGGGCAACCAGAAAGGACTGGCTCGTACCGTTGGCGAGGTCGACAATATGGAAACGCTCTTTTGCGCTGTGCAACGAATAGTCGGCAATGCCAATTCTGTCGGTGTGCAACAAGGATGATTCATGGACTGCCATTGCCGCCTTGGCGCGGTCGATCATAGCGGGTGGTCCGGCAGGTGGGATGATCTTCGGGCGCGCCGGTAGCGACGGCGCAATTCTGCTGGCGGCCTGTGTTCGTGAACTAAGTCCATAAGCGGCACCGGTGATACCAAGCAGACCGGCGGTGATAAAATTTCTTCTCTTCATCGTTCGTTGATAACATATTTTTCCTGTATGCAGCATTAAGGATTACTACTTATTGTCGGATCAGCCAATAATCTGAAGAGGGATGCCATGAGAATATTTTTAGCTTTTTTGGTCGGTTTTCTGCTGTCGGCCGCCGCATCTGCCCAGACAGAAGATCAAGCCTTGGTCAAACCGGAAGATTATCTGATCTGGAGCGAGCCGCAAATCGCGCAGTTGCAGCAATTGGTCGATGCACGCGCAGCCGAAGGTCTGGGAAACTGCTCGATCACCAACTTCAGCCAGCCCGATTCCGCCACTGACCCGCACCGCCGATCACGCCTCGCTACGGCCGCCGCGAACGAGTTGATGAGGGCTTATCTCGAGGGTTGTTCTCCGGCATCCGCTCGGGCGAAATGGCATATCAGCAGCGACGACCGTTATATTGATACACAACAATTGCTGCTGAAGGCGCTGGTCCGCAATGACCTTGCCGCTTATTTTGACGCGCTGCGACCCCGCAACCCCCAATATCGGGCGCTGCGCGAAGCCTATGCTGCGGAGACTGATGACGAGAAACGCGCTACATTGGCCGTGAATCTGGAACGATGGCGCTGGATGCCGCTGGTGATGGGAGACAAATATCTTTTGGTGAACGCCGCCAGTTTCGAAGTGACGCTTTGGGAAAAGGACAAGAAGATCCGGACTTGGCCAAATATTGTCGGCAAGACGAAATCACCCACTCCGATTTTTAGCGCCACGGTGAGCGGCGTGATTCTGAATCCCTGGTGGGAAATTCCGACATCCATCGTTGCTGAGAGTATCGGATCTCTGGTGCGCAATCACCCGGCAACGGCGCGGCGCAAAGGATATGTCGTTCAAAATGGCCGCTACCGGCAGCGTCCCGGACCCGGCAATGCCTTGGGGCAGATGAAACTGGTCATGCCAAATCCCTACAGCATCTATCTGCATGACACGCCGAACAAGAATCTGTTTTCCGAACCGGTGCGAACCTTCAGCCATGGCTGTATCCGGGTTAGCGGAGCGATTGATCTGGCCAAAACATTGCTTGAGGGAGCGGCAACTGTAGAGAAAGTCGACAGCATATTGGCCAGCAGGGAAACCACGAAATTGGCGCTAGTCAGGCCGATACCGGTCTATGTTGCCTATTTTACGGTTGAGCAAGTGGAAGACGGGAGCGTCCGTTATTTCCCGGATGTATATAAAAGGGACCCGCAGCAATTGGCGCGAAATAATCTTTCGACGCGCTGTGCCGTATAGTTTTGGCTGACGAGCGATTGTGCCGCCGTTCAACTATTTCACTGTGCCGAATACGACCGAATTTTGGTGGATTAGGCCGATACCGGTGCACAGCGATTCGGATATTGATCGGCTGCTGACCGCAATCTGTGAAATCTGGTCGCGGTATTAAACTGGTGCGCCGGACTTTGTTCGAGTGAAATATGTCATGGGTATAAACAGAAAAAGGCCGGGAAATTCCCGGCCTTTTCTGTTCAGGCTATATTGTAAATCAGCTCGGGTTTTTCAGATAGGCGATCAGATCAGCGCGCTTCTGTGCATCAGGAAGCCCCGCGAAAATCATTTTTGTCTTCGGGATAACTCGCTGCGGATTCTCCAGATACTGGAACAGTTTCGCTTCGGTCCAGGTGATGCCACTATTCTTGTTGGCTTCGGAATAATTATAACCTGCAACCGAACCTGAATGATGCCCGACGATGCCGGCCAGCGAAGGGCCGATTTTATTCACGCCCGGATCGGTGACATGGCAGGTGCGGCATTGGGCGAAAACCATCTTGCCCGATGCCGGATCGCCGGTGAGACTGGTATAATCAACGCCATCCTTGGTAGTTACGTCATCGGCAGCTGGGGGGCCCGTGTCGGCGGATGTTGCTGCCACTTCCGATTCTGCTGCTGGGGTGGGTGCATCTGCTTCGTTTGTGTTAGGCACCGTTTCACCTGATTCAGAAGCTCCGCCGGAACAGGCTGCAGTTA
>JAGPVK010000447.1 GCA_018067055.1 Sphingomonadales bacterium
CCACAAGTGCTGCAGCGTCGGGGGTGGAAATGATCTCCTTGTCTCTTTCGATCTCGTCGGTGGTCGCCGTGGTGCGCTGACCGGTGACAATGATATCGGTTAGGGGGTCAGCTTCGGCAAAGGCAGGCGAGGCAAGGGCGATGTTCGCCGTAAAGGCGGTTAATATTATTCTGTTCATGATAAATCCCAAACGGCCATGTCCCATCGCGTGGGCGGGCCGCAAAAAATGCAAATGGTGCGATCCATCACCCGTCAGGGCGAAGACCGCGCGCTATTTCAGATGTTTTGGGAAATTACCGGCGGCCCGGTTGCGGGCGGAATGTTGATCCGGTTGCGCAACGTAAAGCGGCGGGGTTCGGATGGTTCGTGCGTGGCTGGCTGCAGTGCTGGCAGCGCCAGCACGGGAGCTTCGGCAGCCGGGCCGAAGGCAGAGCCGAACGCGAAGGCGCAGGCGGACGTGTCCTGTTTGGATGCCGGTTCGGGCGTGTCATTCTGCTTGCCACCATAGACCAGCTTGAGCAGCACATAGTCCGGATCATCCGGCGCGATGGTCAACAGGTTGTTGGCATGACCGGAACAGAGCTTGATCGCGAAACCGTCCGCGGTCTGGGTCGGCATGAAGCCTTGCGGGGCCAGGGCGTTCACCAATAGCGCAAGTAACGCGAAAGCGTGAAACGCCGACTTGGTTTTCAGGAACCGGGAAAGAGAGAGGTGCTGAGTCATGGTGTCAGCGGGCGCTATATTGCGCGGTGAGGACAAATGCTAGTCTTCTCAACCGTATCGGAAGCAAGACCCCGAAAATGACGGTTCAAGTCAGTTCGGTTCGATGGCGGCAGAGCAAATTTTCGTCACTCCAACGAAGGCTGGGGCCAAGCCCAATCGGGTGTTGGAACGCTAGTTTTTATTCTTGGCAAGAATTCGCGGGAGAAAGCAAAATTGGTTTAGGCTCCAGCCTTCGCTGGAGTGACAGAATAACTCTTCATATTCTTCTCCTTCAAGGGAGAGGGGCTATAATTCTATCAAGGATCGTCAAACCCGCATCGGCATCAGCACATAAAGCGCGGTCGACTTGTCATTCTCGCGGATCAGCGTCGGTGCGCTGGCATCGGCCAGATGCAGTTCCACGGTATCGCCTTCGATCTCGCCGAGA
>JAGPVK010000154.1 GCA_018067055.1 Sphingomonadales bacterium
GAATTGCTTGACCGCGCGCTGCTGCTCAACGCTTCGGCCTTCTGGTATGATTACACCAACCTGCAAGCACAGGACAGCGTCGGCAACCAGCCGATCATTCGCAACGTCGGCAAGGCGCGAGTGCGCGGTTTCGAAGTCGAAACGGTGGCCCGCCCCACCGACTTCCTGAGGCTGGAAGGCGCGCTTACCTATGTCGATGCGCAATTTACCGAAGGGCAATTGACCGAAGCCCTGCGCCCTGCCCCGCTGACTCAGGAACCCGGTTCCCTGCTGCGGGATCTGGACGGATTGCGCCTGCCGCGCGCGCCGCGCTGGAAGTTCAGCATTGCCGGTCAGGTCGAGCAACCGCTGGGCGATGCGGGCACAATCACGGCACGCACCGAATATCATTGGCAAAGCAAGATCTACTTCACCGTGTTCAACATCGATGCCGCCTCGCAGGAAAGCTATGGCCTGCTGCGGGCAAGCCTCGGTTTCACCAGCGCGGATGACAAATGGAGCGTCAGACTGTTCGGCGACAATCTGACCGGCGAGACCTATTTCACCAACCAGATACTGACCGGCACCGTTTATGGCGCGGAATTTGTGGGACCCTTGGGATCACCGAGCACCTATGGCGTCGACCTGCGGTTCAATTTCTGATGCGAGTCAGCGAAAAACATATGGGAGAATATTCATGATCGCCCCGATTGATGTAACCAAGAATGTCTTCGCCGCCTTTGGTGCCGCTGACGTTGATACAATCGTCCAGTGGCTGCACCCCAATGTCCGGATCGAATTTTATGGCCCCGCAGTCATTCCCTATGCCGGGACCTACAACGGCCTCGAACAGGCGCGCGGCTTTTTCGAAACGGTCCTGTCCTCGGTCGACATCCACCAGTTCGATCCGGAAGAGTTCATCTGCGAAGGCGACAAGGTCGTGGTAACCGGCCATTTGCGGCTCACTGCCCGCTCGACCGGGAAGCAGATCGAATCCGACTTTGTCCATGTGATCTCGGTGGCGGATGAGAAATGGCTGCTGTTTCGCGATTTTATGAACACCGTGGAAGCAGCCAAGGCTTTTTCTGCCTGACACTTTTCGGCAAGCGCGATGCTGGCTTGCTCGCTGGTCGCTGAACTGGGACTCTGAAAAAGTTTGTTGCCCGAATGGTTAATCGGTCACGGTTCTCGCCGTTCCTAGGTCAGATTGATGATACAGCGGAAATACTCGCATCGAATTGGCCTTTGTCCCACCCTGGTCCATTTGATGCAGAGAAGTTCTCGGCTAGTGAACGCATCAATTCAGCGGGTCGGGTTGGCTGGTCCCTTCCTGACCCGCTATCTATCTCCGCCAGATATTACATCAATTTTATCAGGGAATTGCTCAGACCGACGATCACGGCGGAAATGCGGTCATTCACCTGCAGTTTTTTGAACAGCAGTCGAATATAGGAGTCTACGGTCGCTTGCGAGATATCCAATATGATCGCCATGTCAGAGTTAGATTTGCCGCGGGAAATCCAGTATAATACCTGACTTTCCCGCTCGGACAGCGGTGGCTCGTGTTCACCGCTCTGATTGATGATGGCGCAGATTCTGCGGTGACAGGATTGTGCAATAGCTACCAAGGGCGCGACAATTTCTTCATCATCCGGCGCCATAGGTCTGTCAAAATTCATCGAAAAATAGGAATTTCTGCTGTTTGGACCGAATAGCGGTACGGCGACGCCATCGATAAAACCCATGTCCGTCGCCTTGCCGACATATGCTCGATGCCTTTCCGTCAGTTTCTGATCAGCAACGGACTGTTGCCACGTCATCACATGACCGACAGCCATGACATGATCCGGAATGGGGTCGGATTCCAGGATTTCGGGATCCAGATAGGTGGCAACTATTTCTTGAGGATAGCCGAAATGATATACCGAGGTGCGTTTCGACACCTGGGAGTAAAATGGCGGCGTAATATGATAAGACAGCGCCTTGACGCCATTGGCCATCAATTGATGGGATAGTTCGTTCAACTGCGAAGCAACCGAATAACCCTCCCGGACAGGATTGTATCTGAAAACCACGCCCTCGCCACACATTTCTAGTCGCGATCAAGTCCAAGCAGATCCCGATAACTGACCGTCGAACACGGGAATATAAACTCGCGACCGCGAGAATATAGATCGGACATGACCATTTGATAGGACAAAATTGCCAAGGGTCGGAAGCGCCATAGCGGACGGAGGATAGCGGTTGGCGAAGCCCGCAGCACTGTAACGTGGTGACGTGACGTGCGTTCATCAAGCATGCATCCTAAAGAACTTATAAGATGGTTCATGAAAAAAGAAGAAAATAAAATTATGCTTTCTGAAATTGAACGGATTTTTCCAACTATTTTCACTAATATGAAAATTGATATTTACCAATTAGTAACCGTAAGGAAAAATCGCGCTAAATTATTTAACGATAAATATTTCTCAAACAAGTTTTGGGACATAATATTGTTGCTGTATAGCCATGAAATCAACGAACTTCCGATAGATTCCAAGGTGATCGCTGAAAATCTGGAACTCAGCCACACCTCGGTCGCGCGATATTTGCAAGCGCTTTTTGCGGACGGTATAGTCTGTGCGTATGATGAAGCAGCTGGGCCTGGCTTTGATCTGGAGAATGACAATCTATCACTCACGCCGCTAGGATTCGAAAATACCGCACGCGTGGTTCAGCAAATTCGTCAGATATTTACAACCGCCACGCAGCCCTGATCGGTTTTCGCAGCCTCGTAACCGTCGCAAAGGCAGCTGACGTCAGCCAGGTGACGGCGACAATATGCGCCAGTTTCCGGGATGAAGGCAAGCATTGACCTTTACTCGGTCAAATCTTCCCACGCATCTTTCAGCTTGCCAAAAAAGCCGGTCGAATTGGGCGTCTCGGCACCGGTTTCGGTTGCCTGGAAATCGCGCAATATCTGCCGTTGCTGTTTGGACAGCTTGGTCGGCGTTTCGACCTCGATCTGGACCACCATGTCGCCATTACCGCGACCGCGCAGGATCGGCATGCCGGCACCGCGCTGATGGATCTGCTTGCCGCTCTGGATACCGGCGGGAATGCGGATCGCATGTTTTTCTCCGTCGAGCCCGGGAATGGTGATTTCGCCGCCCAGGGCCGCCAGCGTGAAGCTGATCGGGGCGCGGGTGAACAGGGTCGTGCCCTCGCGTTCAAAAATATTGTGCCGGATCAGGTGGATGAAAATGTAGAGATCGCCCGCAGGAGCACCGCGCGCTCCAGCCTCGCCCTTGCCGGACAGGCGAATCCGCGTGCCGGTATCGACGCCCGCCGGAATTTCGACTTCGAGCGTCTGCGGCTTGTCGACCCGGCCTTCGCCGTAGCAGACATGACAAGGACTTTCGATCACTTCGCCGCGTCCCTGACAGCTGGTGCAGGTGCGTTCGACCACGAAAAATCCCTGCTGGGCACGCACTTTGCCGTGGCCCTGACAGGTGCCGCAGCGCTGCACGCCGGTACCCGGTTCTGCGCCAGAGCCGTCGCATTCGTCGCAGCCGACCGAGACATCAATTTCTATTGCCGTATGCTTGCCGTGATAGGCATCTTCCAGCGTGATTTCCATATCATAGCGCAAATCCGCGCCACGTGCCGGGCCGCGTTGCTGCTGCTGGCCGCCAAAGCCGCCGCCACCACCACCGCCGAATATCGTTTCGAAAATATCGCCGATATCGTTGAAAGCCGCGCCGCCAAAACCACCGCCGCCACCGGCATTATTGCCGCCGCCGTTGGTGAAGGCCGCATGACCGTAGCGATCATAAGCGGCCCGTTTCTGCGGGTCCTTCAATACATCATAGGCTTCGCTGATCGTCTTGAACTTGGCCTCTGCTGCTGCATCGCCGGGATTCTTGTCCGGGTGCCACTGCATCGCCAGCTTGCGATACGACGATTTCAGCGTCGCGCCATCACAATCGCGCGAAACGTTCAACTGCTCATAATAATCGATTTCGGATGCCATACTCATGCTTCCCCCAAAGCGAGAGGATCGTCGTCCCGGCACAGACGAGAGCCGCCGGAATCAAATCCAGCGGCCCCATCTATGCGCGAGCGACGTTCCAATCTTTACTCAGCCGCCTTGGCGTCGTCTTTCTTGTCACTGTCGTCAGAGTCATCCACTTCGGAGAACTCGGCATCGACAACATCATCGTCAGCCTTAGCTGCCGCATCTGCGGCAGCAGCATCACCGGCGTCGCCACCAGCAGCCTGTTCGGCTTCATAGATCTTCTGACCCATTTGCATGGAAACCTGTGCCAGCGCTTCGGACTTGGTCTTCATCGCTTCCGGATCACCACCTTCGATGGCTTCCTTGGTTTCCTTGACCGCCGCTTCAATCTGGCCTTTCAGATCAGCGTCAATCTTGTCGCCATGCTCTTCCAGCTGTTTCTCGGTGGTGTGGACAAGGCTTTCCGCGTTGTTCTTGGCTTCCGCCTCGGCACGCCGTTTCTTGTCTTCGTCGGCAAATTTCTCCGCGTCCTGAACCATCTGATCGATATCGCTATCACTCAGACCGCCAGAAGCCTGAATCTTGATCTGCTGTTCCTTGCCGGTACCCTTGTCTTTCGCGGACACGTTGACGATGCCGTTAGCGTCGATGTCAAAGGTCACATCAATCTGAGGCACGCCGCGCGGTGCGGGTGGAATGCCGACCAGATCGAACTGGCCGAGCATCTTGTTGTCCGCCGCCATTTCGCGCTCACCCTGGAAGACACGGATCGTCACTGCGCCCTGATTGTCATCAGCGGTTGAGTAGACCTGCGATTTCTTCGTCGGGATCGTGGTGTTGCGGTCGATCATGCGGGTGAACACGCCGCCGAGGGTTTCGATACCCAGCGACAATGGAGTCACGTCGAGCAGCAGCACATCCTTGACATCGCCTTGCAAAACGCCTGCCTGAATGGCAGCGCCCATCGCAACGACTTCATCAGGGTTCACGCCAACATGCGGTTCCCGACCGAAGAATTTCTCTACGGTTTCGCGAACCAGTGGCATGCGGGTCATACCGCCAACCATCACGACATCGTCGATGTCCTTGGCTTCGACGCCAGCGTCCTTGAGTGCCTTTTTGCAAGGATCGAGGGTGCGCTTGACGAGATCGCCAACCAGCTTTTCCAGATCGGAGCGGCTGATCGCCTTGACCAGATGCTTTGGACCGTTTTGATCTGCGGTAATGAACGGCAGGTTGATTTCGGTCGTCTGCGCGCTGGACAGCTCGATTTTCGCCTTTTCGGCAGCTTCCTTGAGTCGCTGCAGCGCGAGCTTGTCCTTGGTCAGGTC
>JAGPVK010000179.1 GCA_018067055.1 Sphingomonadales bacterium
CTGGCCGACAGCGCCCGGACCTCTGCGGACAAGCTGAAATATTTCCGGCTTGCCTTTGGTGCCGCTGGTGGCTTTGGCGACACCATTGATCCGGCAGAGGCCCGACAGCTGATCGAATCGCTGCTGGGTGATTCGGGGAAAATCACGCTGGGCTGGGCGGTGCAGGACGGTGCGCTTCCGAAAAAAGCGATCAAGATACTGCTCAATCTTGCGCTCATTGCAAAGGAAACGCTGGTCAGGGGTGGCAGGCTGGATGTCGGGGCAGAGCAGGGTGATCTCGGCATCGAAGTGGTAATCAGGTCCGAAGGCACGAAAATCGCGCTTGATGACGGTATTCGAACCGCGCTGGATGGCACGATTGATCCATCCGACCTCAGTGCCCGAACCGCGGCAGCGTGGATGACCCGGGAACTGGCGTTGGAAAATGGCGGTGATCTCAGGATTTCCCCTGCGTCCACGACAGAATTGCTTTTGGGTGCTATCGTCACCGCCTGAGTGAGAGAGGCCCGAGTTCGATAAGGAAGTCTTGCATGGATGTGATATGGACGCCGTCTCCCAATTTTGACGAACGCAGCCTGCCGATCACTATTCTTGTTCTGCATTATACCGGCATGCAGGACGCGGCTTCGGCGATCAACTGGCTGGCCAATCCCGAGGCCAAGGTGTCGGCCCATTATGTCGTGACCGAGGATGGCCAGATCGTCCAGATGGTCGATGAAGAAAAGCGGGCCTGGCACGCTGGACGGGGCTATTGGCGCGGGGTCACCGACGTAAACAGCGCCAGTATCGGCATCGAGATCGTCAATCCCGGTCATGAATGGGGCTATGTCCCGTTTCCGGAGGAGCAAATGGATGCAGTGACCCGGCTTGCCCATGACATCGTGCAGCGGCACAATATTTCCGCTTCCAATGTGATCGGCCACAGTGACCTGGCGCCAGCGCGCAAGCAGGATCCGGGCGAACTGTTCGATTGGGAACGACTGGCGCGCCACGGCATTGCCCTGAAAAAACCGCCTCTCAAGCTAGGTGATCCGCCGTGGACCGATGGCGGGTTCATGCTGGCACTGGAACGGTTCGGCTATGATATTTCCGATCAGACCGCAGCCGTGGTTGCTTTTCAGCGGCGTTTTCGACCGAAAAACATCGACGGCGTGATCGACGGAGAATGCCGCTCGCTGCTTTTGTCTTTAATGTTGGACAGAGAGCGCGGAATCACTAAATAGGACGCACCAGAGGGTCGGCCAGCCGTCCTCCTGCGCTAAAGCTTCGGCGGACAGGTCCGCCAGAATATTCCGATATTGTGGGCTCGCCCGCCGGAGCTTTAGCGCAGGAGGGAGGAAAGTCCGGGCTCCACGATTAAAAGGTGCCGGATAATGTCCGGCGGGGGCAACCCTAGGGAAAGTGCAACAGAAAGCAGGTCGCGACGACTTCGGTCACGTGACAATGAAAGGGTGCGGTAAGAGCGCACCGCGGGGCTGGCAACAGGCCTGGCATGGTAAACCCCACCTGGAGCAAAACCAAATAGGGGCGGCATATGGCTTTTTCGGCTTGCTGCCCGGGTTGGTTGCTTGAGCCACGCAGCAATGCATGGCCTAGATGAATGGCTGGCTATTTCGTTTCGGCGGATGGACAGAACCCGGCTTACAGATCCTCTGGTATTCTATTGCATTCGTTTCGGCAAACATGTCAAATAAGCGCTCTGTAACGGAGTCTTGAAAATGCTGTCTATTCGTCTGTTTAAGTCTTCAATATTGGCGTTCAGTCTCGCTATATCTGTACAGGCACCGGCTCAAGCGAAGACGGCTCAGCAGATATTTGACGAAGGGTCGACAGCATTGGCGGAACAGCGTTTCGATGACGCCCTGAAAAGCTTTGAAAATCTCGATAAAATGTCGATCAAGGATATCAATGTCCAGTCATCGATCCGGATCCGCAAGGGCGAAGCGCTCGCTCGCCTGGGCCGGAATCTGGAGGCCCAGAATAATTTCATAACTGCGCTTGAACAAATCGACCAGACGCTGCCAAATTTTGCCGCAGACATATTTCTGGCGAACAAATATTTGGGCGAGATGGCCTATAATCGCTATGATTATCCGGCCGCCGGCGAATATTATCTCAAGGCGGCGGACTTTGCAGATCGTCCGGCTGTGAAACTGAACTCCATGGCGGGGGCGATCGCGGTACTGATGTTTGTCGACACAAACAGAGCCTTGGAAATTGCGAAGCAGGCCGATGAAATTTCACAATCGGACAAAAGCATAGACAAGGATATTCGTGCGCAAACCTCCATGTTGCTGGGTCGGGCCTATTTGAACATGCAGGAATTTGCGCAGGCCAGACGTCATTTTGGCAAGGCGGTATCACTGCTCGGTGGCCTGACGCAAAGCTCCTACATCAACGATATTCAGGCGCGCAGCGACTATGCGACGGCTTCTGCCTTGCTCGATGATCCTGAGAAAATGCGTCAATATTTGAGTTTCACCGGAGCAGGACGTTTCGAAGGCTCGGCTTTCCTCAAGGCAAGCGATGTATCCCTGCCGGCCTGTGATCCTGCCAAAGGCATCTTTCCGGACGATGTGGTAATTGTCGAGTTGGGGATTTCAAGCAACGGCACTGTCACTTATTCCCGGCCGATATATTCCAACAAGCCTCAGAAAATCGCGGTTATCTTTGCGCAAGCGGTGAAAAATTGGTCCTGGACCGTGGACGAAGTCGCGACAATTGATCCTTTCTATCGGGCGCTCACCAGACTGGAACTCAGATGCACGCAAGAAACCCCGCCGCAGCCTACGCCTCGGTCCTTCCTTGCGGATAATCTGGTGAAATGGCTGGGCAAAGAAAATATTGAGCCGCAGAATGATTTGTCCGATGCTGCATTCGCCTTGAAGCTGACCAAAGAGTTGGCGTCATTTGGCGAACAAAAACCTTATGCGAAGCAACCGAAAAAGGGTGTCTTCACTTGGTATGCCCTCTCCAAAAATGCCGCCTTCGCATATAACAAGCAGGCTGAATTCCTGGATCTCGCGATTGAGCGGGCCAGGGAAGTGTCTGCACCTGTCGAGGTTCTTGCATTTCTGCAATTGCATAAGCCATTTGACGACAGAGACTCGGGTCTCGAACATTTAAAGCGATTGCGAGCGCAGCCTGAATTCGAGGAGGACGCGATCATTCGTGCAATATTGAATCTGACGATCAATGATTCCGAAAAACGGGGTAAAAACAGCGAATATGTTATCGCGCTGTTGCAGGAGGTCATAGATGATACGCGACTCCAGGAAAGGCATCCGCTGAAAATTGGAGCGCAGGTGCGTCTGGCATCGCTGTATCAGCAGCTGGGGGCGGAAGATTATGCCCGGACTGCATTTCAGGCGACCGGCCTGTCAGCCGGGCAATGCGCTGCGGTTGATTCCCGGCCCAAATTGCAATCGACCGGATCCCTGTCCTCCTTATACCCGAACGATATGCTCCGGATGAGTATAACCGGTTTTACCAAGGCAGAATATGACATCACCGCTGACGGAAAAGTGGTGAATGAACGGATTGTGATGGCATATCCGCCATTTGGCTTCACCAAGGCGAGCGAAAAGATAATCGCCAAGGGAACTTACGAGAAAAGCTACCGCCCCGACGGCGGTCTGGGCTGCTCCACTGCAACAAATGTCATTCGGTTCAAAACGCCCAGATAGTCAAAATTCTAAAGGCTGGCGATCATCGCGCTTTTCCGATAAGAACAGAAAATGCCCAAAGCAAAACGATCCGATAATTGGGGTTTCCCCCGCTGGGGAAGCTATGAAAGCTCCCGCGAAACGCAGCAAGTCAAGATTTGTGACCGTCACGGTTGCGACGAAGCCGGCAATTGCCCGGCGCCAAAATCTCCCAATAGTCCCGAACGCTGGTATTTTTGCCAGACTCACGCGGCGGAATATAACCGGGGATGGGATTATTTCGAGGGGCTCGACAAGGAAGAACGCAAGAAGCGCGAAGCCGACGAGCAGCGTGATGCCAATGCCTATCAGGAAGCCGCCCATTATAGCTGGATGGGTTCCGGCGACGGCAGCCGTTCGCGCGATGAAATGACCGCGCTGGAAATTTTTGACCTGACGCCTGACGTTGAATTTGAAGCGGTGAAAAAGGCCTGGCGCTCAATGGCCAAGGAATATCACCCGGATGTCAATCCCGGTGATGCGGAGGCTGCGAAGAAATTCCAGACGGCACAGGCGGCCTTCGATGTGTTGCGGATTGCCGAAGAGCGGCGGGTCTGGAAGCCGATTTAGGCCCTGTTTTCCCGCGAAGGCAGGAATCCATCTCCTACCATCTCGACGATCACGGGCTCCGGTATGCCACTGGACTTAAACTCGTGTGAACGTTTCAAAGCCTCCAGGTTCGAGGACCGGTAGATGGCCCCCTGCCTTCGCAGGGGTACTAGTTGCTCTGCAACCGCGACGCCGTCTCCTGAATGAGCGCGATCATATTGGGAATGCCCTGGGTGCGGTTTGAACTCAGCTGATTTTTCAGATCGAACGGTTCGAGCACGGCAGCGATATCCGTGTCCTTGATCTGCTCAGCAGCCTGATCCTGAACGGTTTCCAGCACCAGCGCGATAATGCCCTTGGTGATCGCCGCATTGCTGTCAGCCAGAAAATGCAGACGCCCGTCATCCAGCTGGGTCGGATAAACCCAGACCGAGGCCGAACAGCCCCGGACCAGTGTCGCATCGGTCTTGAGGGCATCCGGCATCATATCCAGCTGTTTGCCCAGATCGATCAGCAGCCGGTAGCGATCATCGGCCTCGAGAAATTCATATTCTTCGATCAAATCGTCAATTTTGCTCATGGGGAGGGCGGTTAGCAGTGTGCGGGGACAACGTCACCCATTTTTGCCGTTCGCCTCGAGCGAAGGCGAGAGGCCCGTGGGTGTCTCGACTGCGCTCGGCACGAAAACGATTCTGATTTGGATTGTTACAGCTCAACACCGGCGGCAATGGCTTCCAGCTTGCGAATCCGTTCTTTCAGATCGGCAACCTCGATCCGCGAGGT
>JAGPVK010000456.1 GCA_018067055.1 Sphingomonadales bacterium
AGTCGAAGCTCACCAGACCTTCACTGGCCAGCTCGGGATGATCCTTCGCCATTTCCGCGCGCAATTCCTCGAACGAGTCAAACGGCAGCGTCTTGCCCATCACGTCGGACAAGGCCCGCAATATGCTCCAGTCTTCACGCGCATCGCCCGGCGCAAAGATCGCCTTGTTCGAGCGCTGCACCCGGCCTTCGAGATTGACATAGGTGCCGTTTTTCTCGGTGTAAGCGGCGCCCGGCAGGATCACATCCGCCGCATGGGCACCGGCATCGCCATGGTGGCCGATGAAGACCTTGAAGCTGTCCTTGAACGGCTCGTAATTCATTTCATCCGCACCGAGCGCGAACAGCAGTTTCGGTTTGGTCTCGGCAATCGCCCTGATACCGCCGTCAAAAGCATAGCCGAGCATCAGCCCGCCGGTACGCGAGGCGCCGATATGCAGGACATTGAAGCCGTTCCAGCCATCTCTAACCAGCTTATATTTCGTCGCCAGCTTGAGCGCCGCGCCATGCGCGCCTTCTACGCTCAGCGCACCGCCACCGAGGATGATCGCAGGCTTCTCCGCACCTTTCAGCGCATCGGCAGCCGCTCTCGGCAGCTTCGCCAGCAGGCCCATATCATCACCCAGCCATTCGACCGGATAGGTCTGGTCCGCTTCCGGGCCGATGCCAAAGACCTTCGCATTGCCCTGACGCACCGCCTTGCGGATACGGGTGTTGACCAGCGAGGCTTCCCAGCGCGGGTTGGTCGAGACCAGCAGGATCACATCCGCTTCCTCGATCCCGGCGATGGTGGAATTGAAATTCACCGCAGCGAGATTGGACACGTCATAAGATAGACCAGTCTGGCGGCCTTCCAGCATGTCGGAGCCCATCGATTTCAGCAGCTTCTTCGCCGCGTACATCGTCTCACAATCGACCAGATCGCCGGCAATCGCCGCCACCGAACTGCCCGCCTTCACATCGGCAATCGCCTGAAACGCTTCGTTCCAACTGGCTTCTTCCAGCTTGCCGTTCTTCCGCACATAAGGCTTGTCGAGCCGGCGCTTGATCAGCCCGTCAACCGCGTGACGCGTCTTGTCGGTCGCCCATTCCTCGTTCACATCATCATTGACGCGCGGCAGAGCGCGCAGCACTTCGCGGCCACGGCTGTCGATCCGGATATTGGTACCGACCCCGTCCATCACGTCGATGCCGAGCGTCTTGGTCAGTTCCCAGGGCCGTGCTTCAAAGGCGTAAGGCTTGCTGGTCAGCGCGCCGACCGGGCAGAGGTCAACGACGTTGCCGCTGAGTTCGCTGTGCACCGCGCCTTCGAGATAGGAAGTAATCTCCATCCCCTCGCCGCGCCCGATCGCGCCGATTTCCTCGACGCCGGCGACTTCCTCGGCGAACCGCACGCAGCGCGTGCAATGAATGCAGCGGGTCATCGCCGTCTTGACGATCGGCCCCATATATTTCTCGGTAACCGCGCGCTTGTTCTCTTCGTAGCGCGAGCCGCCCTTGCCATAGGCCATTGCCTGGTCCTGAAGATCGCACTCGCCGCCCTGATCGCAGATCGGGCAATCAAGCGGATGGTTGATCAGCAGAAACTCCATCACCCCTTCGCGCGCCTTCTTGACCATTTCGCTGTCGGTACGGATTTCCTGGCCTTCGGCAGCGGGCAGCGCACAGCTCGCCTGCGGCTTTGGCGGTCCCGGCTTTACCTCGACCAGACACATGCGGCAATTG
>JAGPVK010000164.1 GCA_018067055.1 Sphingomonadales bacterium
CCTGCGACTTTGCCTCGGCCCGGGCGACCAGCACATCCTGGGTATTGCTTGCCCGCAGCAGCCACCAGCCGTCTGCGGTGTTGACCCGCGCGCCGTCGGTGTCGTTGACATTCGCGCCGCTGGCTGAAAGCCGCTCCAATATTTCGTCGATCACCGCGAACTTGCGGCTCTCATCGACCTGAAAGCGCATTTCCGGCGTGTTGATCATCTCGACCATGTCGCTGCGCAGCTGGGTTACGCTTTTGCCGATATTGGTTGCCGCCTGAATCAGGCGGATAGCGGCATAAGGCGCGTCATCAAAACCATAATAATCATGTTTGAAAAACACATGGCCGCTCATCTCGCCAGCGAGCGGTGATCCGGTTTCCTTCATCTTCGACTTGATCAGGCTGTGCCCGGTCTTCCACATCAATGGCTCGCCGCCGAGCGCTGCAATCCGGTCGTACAAAGCCTGTGATGCCTTGACGTCGGCGATGATGGTCGCGCCGGGAACGCTTTTCAGCACATCCTCGGCATAGATTTGCAGCAACTGGTCACCCCAGATCACCCGGCCTTCGCCGTCAATCGCACCGATGCGGTCGCCGTCACCGTCAAAGGCCACACCGAAATCGAGACCTTTTTCTGCCACCAGCGCCTTCAGGTCAGCGAGATTCTTTTCTTCGGTGGGATCGGGATGGTGGTTGGGAAATGCGCCATCGACATCTGTGTAGAGCAGATGATGTTCGCCGGCACCGCGTTCGGTGAGCAGCCTGGTCAATTTCTCGATCACCGGTCCGGCTGCACCGTTGCCGCAATCCCAGCCGACCTTGTAAGCGCCGCCGGTGAAATTCTTCAGCAGCCGCTTGACATATTCATCCTCGATGTCGATCCGTTCGAGCGTGCCAGTGCCCTGATCCCAGTCACCGTTCGTCGCCATGGTACCCAGTCCCAATATGTCGGCGCCGAAAAACGGACGGCCCTGAAAGACCATCTTGAAGCCGTTATAATTGGCAGGATTGTGGCTACCGGTAATCATTATGCCGCCCTGGACCGTTTTTAGTACAGATTCGGCATAATAAAGCATCGGAGTGGGGCCCATTCCGACAGAAATGGCATTGATTCCCGCATCATTGAGGCCACGGACAAGCGCATCTTCGAGCATCGGAGAACTGGTGCGTCCATCAAAGCCGGTGGCCACTGCACTGCCGCCATCGCGTGCGATCAGAGTCCCGAAACCCCGGCCGATTGCATAGGCATCATCCTCTCCCAGTGTTTCGCCGATTATGCCGCGAATGTCATATTCGCGCAGGGAAGTGGAGTGGAAATCGTGAGATTTCGGAGCGTTCATGAGCATGGCCTTGGCTTGTTGGATTTGCCATTGTTTCTAGGGGGCAGGTTCCTGAAAATCCAGCATTACTGTCAAAATATGACGGGAGCGCTACCGACGGCGGGATGCTTCCAATTCTTCCAGCAACAGGTCGCGCGCCCGGTTGATCATCTTCGCCAGCTGCTCGTCGCCGCCATTGTCGGGATGATGTTCCGCCAGCCGTTCTTTCCAGGCGGCGTTGATCTCGATGAACCCGGCACCGTCGCTGACACCAAGCAGCGAGCGCGCCCGATCCAGTTCAAAATTGCGCGGTTTGTGCTTCGGTTCTGCGCTGTCGCGGGCCGGGATCAATATCCGCCAGCCGCTCAGGAAAGCCGCGCCCGCAAGCATCGCGCCGCCCATGATCCAGCCGCCACCGCGCAGGAAGTTCGCGCCAACCAGGGCAATCACCAGCGCCAGCCATTGGTTGGGTGTCATCGTTTTTGCCTTGCCCGACAATATCAGCCAGGCCAGAATCGCGCCGCCGAAGATGAGCAATGGCAACATTGATCAGGCGACCAGCTTGGGCTGCGCCAAGGCTGTTTCATCACTGACGGGCGGTTGCTGGGAGGTTTGCGGGAGCGCCAGATGCTTGATCAGTTCGCGCAATTCCTGGCGGGCGGCCAAATGGCTCGTCGCCAGCCGGCCGAGATGCTTTTTGTCGAGCATTGTCAGCCCGGAAGGAAAAAGTTCGCGGTAAATCACCCGCTCGCTGAGTCCGGGAATGATCCGGAATCCGACGCGCTGCGACAATTCGGCGAGCGCAGCGACAATCCGCTTCATATTGTGCGCTTCGACATATTGGGTCCGGTTTCTGAGCAACACCCAGTCGATCGTCGCACCATCTGCCTTGGCCCGCGTCTTGCGCGCTTCCCAGATCAGCTCGGCGTAGAAACTCAGCTTGCGTACCTTGTAGGTTTCCGGATCGACCTGTCCGATCAGATCGAAATCGACAAAGCTGTCATTGATCGGCGTGACCAGTGTATTCGCACGGGTCGCGACAAAACGGGCGAATTCATCATCCCGGCCCGGCGTATCAAAAAGCAGAAAATCAACCTCGTGGGACATCACTTCCATCAGCTGTTCGAGCCGGGAAACACTGTCCTCTTCGAACACTTTATAAAGCGGCTGCGGAATTTCAATATTCAGCCGCTTCATCGTCGCCTCGCGGTTTTCTAGATAGCGATAGGATGTGCGCTGGCGCGGATCGAGATCAATGATCCCGACTCTATGCCCCTGATAGGCGAGCGCCACTGCTACATGAACTGCGGTGGTTGACTTGCCGGTCCCGCCTTTTTCGTTGGCGAAGACGATATGATGCGTATTGCTGGTCACGTTTTGAGCGATATCCCTGTTCTTGGCCCTTGCGAAGGGCGATCCTCCGTCCCATAGCTTACCCGAGCCTTACCGCAAAATCTAAACGCAAAGAGTGATGCATGCAAATTGTTCGACAGCTTGACCCGCTGCGGGACGCTTTGACCGAGTTCCGCAAGGCAGGGTCCAGAATCGGGCTGGTTCCGACGATGGGCGCGCTGCACGCAGGGCATATGCGGCTGGTGGAAGTGGCGATGGAACAATGCGACGCAGTGGTGGCGTCGATCTTTGTAAACCCAACCCAATTCGGTGAGGGTGAGGATCTTGATGCCTATCCGCGCCAGGAAGCTGCCGATGCCGCGTTGCTGGAGGCTGCGGGCGTCGAACTGTTGTGGGCACCAACGGCGGATCAGATGTATCCGGCCGGCTATGCCACCAATGTCAGCGTAGGCGGGATCAGTGACGGACTATGCGGCGCAGCGCGGCCGGGCCATTTTGACGGGGTCGCGACCGTGGTGGCGAAATTGTTCAACCAGGTCCGTCCCGATGCCGCTTTTTTCGGCGAAAAAGACTATCAGCAGTTGGCGGTCATTCGGCGGATGGCCCGCGATCTTGATTTTACCCATGATATTGTCGGAGTACAGACCGTGCGAGACCCCGACGGGCTCGCCCTGTCCTCGCGCAACGCCTATTTGACCAAAGAGCAAAGGACTAATGCGGTGGCGCTCCCCGACGCGATGCGCGACGCGGCTGGCGCGATTGCGGCGGACGGCAATGTGGCGACGATATTGGAGGAGGCCAAATCACGATTGCTTGCCTCCGGTTTTCACAAAATCGACTATCTCGAACTGCGCGATGCCAATACGCTCGCGGTTTTGGATGATTTTACACAGCCAGCCCGTCTTTTCGCTGCCGCCCACATCGGCGGTACCCGGTTGATCGATAATATCCCCGTTTCCTAGGGCTGTCACAGCAGATTATTAACCAGAAAACTGGATAAAAAACAGCTGATTTCGTGGGCTTTTTATCAGGCCAAAGGCATATCGCGCAATTTCTGTTAACCATTTCTTTAGGACCTTGCGTTGAAAGTCGTCCTGTCGCTGCACATCGCGGCAACAGGAACAGGGACTGATATTATGGGCAACAGCATGAAAAGCGCGGCCTTTCTGATCGAAAGCCATCTCACTGAGGCATCGCAAGGCAGCAGCAACGCATATTTCGATCTGGGTGTGATCTATTCGACCGGATCGGATGGTATCGAGGTCGATTTGATCGAAGCGCACAAATGGTTTAATCTGGCGGCCTTGTCCGGCCATGACGAGAGCAAGATCTGCCGCGCAGAAATCTCGCTCGACATGACAGCCCGCGAAATTGCCGAAGCTCAGCGTGAAGCACGCAGTTGGCTGCAGGAAAATACGCGCCGCGCCGCATAAATTTAAGCCGACTTTTTGAACGGCCCCATCTCGGCCAGAAATTCGATGTCGGCGGTGACCGCCCGCCGCTCGCGTTCGAGATAGTCGGCGATCGCCGAACGAAACCCCGGATCGACAATATAATGGGCTGACCAGGTCGGCACCGGTTGATAGCCTCGCGCCAGCTTGTGACTGCCTTGCGCTCCGGCCTCTACCGTCTTCAATCCGCGGGCAATGGCGGCGTCAATCGCCTGATAATAGCAAATCTCGAAATGCAGGAACGGGATATTGCGTGTGCAGCCCCAATAGCGACCGTATAGCGTATCTGCACCGATGACATTGAGCGCACCCGCAACCGGAATGCCATCCTGCATTGCAAAGATCAGCAGCAGTTTGTCCGCCATTTTCTGCTGCAACAGATCAAAGGCGCCGCGCGTCAGATAAGGCTGCCCCCATTTGCGCATCCCGGTATCCTGATAAAATTCCCAGAAAAAGTCCCAATGATACGATTGAATTTCATCACCGGTCAGATGAACAATCTCCACCGATTCCTGGGCCTTGACCCGCTCCCGGCGTATTGCCTTGCGCTTCCGTGATGACAATGCCGCGAGAAAAGCTTCAAAATTTTCATAGTCGTCGTTGCGCCAGTGGAACTGGCTGTCGGTCCGGATCAACCAGCCGGCTTCGCGAAAATGGGGAATCTGGTCTTCGCTGACAAAAGTCGCGTGGACCGATGATATTCCATTATTCTCCGCCAGCTGTTCGGCCGCCCGCAACAGGGGTAGCGCAAGGGATTCGTCGCGCATCAGCAGGCGTGGACCCGGCACGGGAGAAAAGGGCGCGGCGATCTGGATTTTCGGATAATATTGGCCACCGGCATTTTCAAACGCATGCGCCCATTGCTGATCGAAAATATATTCGCCCTGGCTGTGTGATTTGAGATAGCTGGGCAGGCAGGCGGCGATTTCGCCGGCTCTATCCTCGATAATGATCGGGAGCGATTTCCAGCCCGTACCTGGTCCGACACTCCCCGATTCCTCCATCGCCGAAAGAAAAGCGTGGGAGACAAACGGATTGGCCTCCCCGGCACAGGCATCCCACTGATCCGCTGGCAGGGTAGCGATATCATCCGCAACGCGGGCGAGTATTTCGGTTGGGGCAACAGGGGAATCGGACATCGGGGCCAATGCTATCAGTTCTGCGGCATCTCATAAACCGGTTCGTCTGCATAAAGCGATGCGATTTTCTCCTGTTCGGCGGAGCGGACCGTCCAGGTGACGATCGGCAGGCCGCGTGCGCGTTGGCCAGCAGCAAAGCGTGAGGGAAGGTCGCGAATATCATAGGCCAGAAAATCGGGCTGTGCCGTCCACAGATTGCGGTGGCGGGCGATCCGGCCACGCCAGTTCTTGCTATTCTCTTCCGTCACCACCAGGCCGCGGACGATATGTTGGGCATTTTTGCGAAACCAGGCACCGACCAGTGGATTGAAAGACATTATCGCAGCTTGGCCGCCATAGCCTTCAAGCGCCCGACGCACCGAAAGGCATAGCGGGCCAATCCGCAAGTTGCGCGACTTGATTTCAATCAGGATCGGTACCCGGCCGGCTACCTGAGCCAGTGTTTCGCGCAAGCGCGGAATCTTGCCGTGACCACCGTTCAGCTGGATCTGGTCAATATCGGTGGCCTGCAATTTTCCGATCGGACCGGTTCGGTCGGTCAATCGGTCCAGTTCATAATCATGAAAGACAAAGGCGCGGCCATCTTCTGCCGCCTGGACATCGCATTCGATGCCATGACCAAGCTTGATTGCGGCGGCAAAGGCGGCGGGACTATTTTCTAGCACGCCATTGCCGTGCAACCCGCGATGCGCATAAGGCTGGCCCTTCAGAAACGCCACGCGGTCGGGCGCCGGCGCCGGCGCCAGCGCATTGTCGAGCAGCGCAGCGATCACTCGGGTTTCAGGGCGATGATTGCGTCTACCTCAACCGCCACACCGAGCGGCAGCGATGCCACACCGACAGCGCTTCGGGCATGCTGTCCGGCAGCCCCGAAAATCACTTCCATCATGTCCGAGCAGCCATTGGCGACCTTGGGATGGTCGGTATAATCGGCGGTGCTGTTGACGAAAACGCCAAGTTTGACAATCCGGTCGACCCGGTCGAGTGATCCGGCCGCTTTCTTGATCTGCGCGGCGATCATCAGTGCACAGGCCTTGGCGGCCTGTTGCCCTTCAGCCAGCGACATATCGTCACCAAGCCGTCCGGTGATCAACTTGCCATCCTGCATCGACACCTGGCCGCTGATATGGAGCAAGCCGTTCACTTCAACGGCAGGGACGTAAGAGGCAACGGGGGCCGCGGGTGTCGGCAATTCTATGCCCTTGGCTGCCAGGGCTTTTTCAATATGGTTGGTCATAAGGCAAAACTTTCATGCATGGTTGGCAGGGTCAAGCTCTTGTGATGGCAAGTCCATCGCCGGAGCCGGTATCGCATTGTCAAATTTTTCGGATATCCAGGTCATTGATTCACGCCAGAAGTCGATCCGGGCGTGGGCAGCAGGATTTGTCTTGATATGTTTTGCCAGGATCGGTTCACCGACCATCTGCAATCGCCAGACATCCGGAGCGTGTTTGGCGACACTCCCATGCTGATGACCCAGATCGTCGACGAAGACGGTGACGGCAGGGTCATATTCGGCAATGATGCTGTTCAGCACTTCGCCCTTCCCGCCCTGGTTGGTATAAACGGGAAAGTCGATGCCAACCGCCTTGAGCTGTTCGGCCCGCGCTTCCCGGCGATCATCCAGCAGGTTGGTCAATATCACGACATCGGCAATTTCAGCGAGTTGGTTGATGGACTCTACCGCGCCTTCAATAGCGCCCTGCCGATGCATCTCGCTGTCAAAAAATTCCTTCAGCATCGGCCAGATCTGTTCTGGCAGAACCTGGGTCCCGTCATGCTTGTGGCGTAATGCATTGGCAAAATCGCTACCATTTTCGAGATCGAAATGGATATGCTTGTCGCTATCCAGCCATTGCTGGAAGGGCACCACCATATGCAGCAGAACTTCGTCGCAGTCGCTGATCAGAAGCGGCTTTTTACTCATAAAAATCTCCGGGAGAGTTTAGATGCTGCGCAGCTGCAGCCAATTGCGCGGGGGCGACACCGATGGCGTCTGCGCAGGCGAGGAGGTCGGGTTCGTGATTGGCGAGAAAGCCGAGCAGCGAAGCCAGCATTGTCGGGTCTTCCAGGCCTGATCGCAGTTCGCGCGGATCCAGCCCGGTCAGGGCGAGCAATCGCTCCGCGCGGTCCTGATCCTGCAGCACCCAGCCGAGCGCCTGCAAGGCGATGATTTCACTATCTGGGATTTCGGTATCCGGCCCGAGATTGGGATTTGTTTCCATAGCCGCTTTCGCCTAATGGTTCGGCAGCAAGTTTGAAAGGGCAAATCCGGTCGTGGCAAAAAGAGTGTTGGTGGTTGAGGACAATGAATTGAACCTCAAGCTATTCTGCGATCTGCTGCGGGCCCATGGTTTTGTCGTCGAGCCGGTCAGCGATGGTCGCGAAGTGCTGGAAAAGGCGCGCAGCTTCGTGCCCAATCTGATCGTGATGGATATCCAGTTGCCCCACGTCAGTGGTCTGGAACTGATCGAGCAGATTAAGAAGGATGGTCAGCTCAAGATCATTCCGATCATGGCCGTGACCGCTTATGCCGGCAAGGGTGATGAAGACCGGATATTGAGTGCCGGGGCAGAAGCTTATGTTTCAAAGCCGATTTCGGTCGCGAAATTCATCGAATCGGTGCAGCAGGTGCTGCACCGTTAAAGCACAATCAAAAGCTGCTTATTTGATTTTTGCTTCCTTGAACTCGACATGCTTGCGGACAACCGGATCATATTTGCGCTGCACCATTTTTTCGGTGAGATTCCGCGGGTTCTTGCGGGTTACATAGAAAAAGCCGGTGTCCGCGGTGCTGACGAGTTTGATCTTTACATTGGCTGGTTTCGCCATGGTGCATTCCTTAAGGCCGAAGCTGAAATAAAAACAGCGACGCAATCCGGCGCCGCATTCGTTCTGCGCGCTAATGGTGAAAATGCCGCCCTATGTCAAGAAAAAGCCTCTATCGCCTTGCTGCCCGCCAATCGGCCTCCCTTTACGACTTCTTAACCATGTTTTTGCATGGTTGCATCGAAGCAGGGAGCGATTGCGATGAATCATGACAAAAATCTGTTTGTGCAGACCGAAATGCTGAAACTGCTCGACGATCTGCCGGCGGAACTGGTCGGCCAGCATCCTCTTCAGTTTCTGATGCACCTGGACCATGTCCGGCAAAAGGCAACGCAGCATGGCTTGTCGGCGCTTCGCGATCTCAGCTGCATATTGGAAGCTGCTTTGCAACCAGCCTTGCAGAGTGGCGGTGCAACGACCATCGCCCGCTCTTATCTCGAAGCCATGCGGGCGACTCTGGACTGCGACGAAATGAACCCTGCCATGACCGAAGCGCTGATGGCCAATGTAGCGCTCCGTCTTGGCGGGCAGCCCTAACCGCACAGCTTGTGGATGCATTCCTAACTTCGCTTTTCGCTCTGGCGCTCGCCGAATTTGGCGACCGGCCGCAGATATTATGCGCCGCATTGGCGATGCGATATGGCCGATTGTCTCCGGTCATCTGGGGTTTGGGACTCGCCACATTTTGTAATTGCGTGATTTCGGCGATAGCCGGGTCTGCGGTCCATCAATGGATCAGTGAGGATGCGCTGCAACTATTCTATGCCCTGTCCCTGATATTTGCAGGCTTTGGCATGGTGGCGTGGCGGCGTCCGGTTGATCTGCTGCAAAAATGGCGTATCGGACCTTTCTGGACCTCGTTTCTCGGCCTCTTCATTCTGCAATTTGGCGACAAGGGACAATTTGTGCTGATGGCGACCGCTGCGCGGACCGATATGGGGGCTTTTGCTGCTGCTGGCGGATGGTTCGGAGTGATGATCGCTTGCCTGCCTGGCATCCTGTTCTATCGGCAACTGACCGAGAATGTTCCGATGGCGCCGATCCGTTACGCGGGTGGCGCTGCCTTTCTTTTGGTCGGCTCGATTCTGGCGCTTGGCGCATGGGGAATATTTTGAGCCCGTCAGGCTGATCAAGTCCGCGCCAATCGATCGATAATATCAATCTGAGATAGCAAATCTTCCCGTTATATTATGTCGCCGATAAACTGTAGTTCGTCAGCATAGGATAATCATTCCGAAAAGGAGAAATAATATGACCACGGGCGACAATGCAAAGAAAGCTGTAGCCGAAGCGCTGAATGGAATTCTGGCGGACAGTTTCGCACTCTATCTCAAGACCAAAAATTTTCACTGGCATGTTTCCGGGCCCCATTTCCGGGATTATCATCTCATGTTTGATGAGCATGCCGCGCAGATTCTCGCCACCACCGACCTGATCGCCGAACGCGTCCGGAAAAATGGTCATCGCACCCTGACTTCTATTGGCGATATCGCCAAACGTCAGAGCATTGCCGACAATGACGATGCCAAGGTCGCGGCGGCGGATATGCTGGGCGAATTGCGCACTGACAACCTGAAGCTCATAGAAACGCTCCGTGAAGCAAAGGAACTGGCGGGAGAGGCCGGCGACAATGCTACCGACGGCTTGCTCGATGACTGGACTGACCAAGCGGAAGAACGCGCCTGGTTTCTGCTCGAGATCGCACAGAAAGACTGAACAAACGCCAAGCATTGTTCGGTGAGATAGACGGAAGTTTCCAGTCGAATCAAGCTCCTGCTGCCTGTTTGCAAAGGTAAACAGGCAGCAGGAGCTTTTTGGCCTGAATCGGCCAAATCGTGTTGCCAAATAATCACATATGCA
>JAGPVK010000176.1 GCA_018067055.1 Sphingomonadales bacterium
AGGGCCGGATTTCGCAAACGCAACATGTTGGTTTGGAAAATTATCCAAAGGCACCGCCGCTCCGTCCAGGATGGCGTTCGATCGACATCAATATGCCGACGCAGATCATGATCGTCATCATCGATGACCCGCCATGGCTGAGGAAGGGCAGGGGTATGCCGACCACCGGCGCCAGGCCCATCACCATCATCAGGTTGATCGCCACATAGAAGAAAATCGTCACAGTCAATCCCGCTGCGGTCAGCTGGGAAAAGCGGGTTTTCGCGTTGATCGCCACGCCCAGACCCCAGCGGAACAGCAGGAAAAAGCAGAACAGCACCAATATCCCGCCCATCAGGCCCCATTCCTCGGCCATGGTGGCGAAGACGAAATCGGTATGGCCCTCAGGCAGATAGTCGAGATGGCTCTGGGTGCCGTTCATGAAGCCCTTGCCGAACAGCCCGCCGGAGCCGATCGCGATCTTCGACTGGCTGATATGATAGCCGGAGCCGAGCGGATCATTTTCCGGGTTGAGGAAAGTGGTCACGCGCCGCTGCTGATATTCCTCCAGCATGAAGAAATAGGCGAGAGGGGCGAGCACCGCGATTGCTGCGGTGCCGCCGGTGAACAGGCGCAGCGGCAGTCCGGCAAGAAAGGCGATGGTCAGCGCGCCGGCGATCACGGTGATCGTGGTGCCGAGATCGGGTTGCAGCAGGATGAGCGCACAGGGAACCGCCAGAAGCGCAAAGAGCGGCCAGATCGCGCCCCAGGTCCTGTTGTGGCTGGGGGGTAGCAGATCATAGAAGCGAGCGACCGCGAGGATGATCGCAACCTTCATCAGCTCCGATGGCTGCAGGTTGATAAAGCCGAGGTTGAGCCATCGCTGGCTGCCACCGCCAACCGCGCCGATCAGCTCGACGCCGAGCAGCATCAGCACGACCGCGATATAGCCCGGAAAGGCCATGGTTTTCCAGAAGGATTCCTTGAACCGGGAGAGCACGATCGCCATGACCACGAACACCAGGAACCGGACCATATGCAGGCCCGCCCATGGGGTCAGGCTGCCGCCCGCCGCAGAATAGAGAACGACAAAACCGAAACTGGCCAGCACGAACAACAGCAGGACTGTTTTCCAGGGTAACTGCGCAATCGGTGCTGGAATGAAGTTACTCAATGGCTATTCTCCGGCATCAGCGTCACCGGGCTCGGTGGCCGCAGCGGCGGGCGGAGCAGGAACGGGATTTTCGGCCATCGCCTTCTCGAGATTTCGTCGGGCGCGATAGGACGCCATCTGGCTATCCATGCGCTCCTGTATCGTGCCACCCCAGGATGTTTCGAGTTCGGTCAGGACATTCATCGCCTTTTCCCGGTCATAGAGAAAAGTGAGCACGTCCCGGGCAACCGGATAGGCCGCACCCGAACCACCGCCATGCTCGATGACGACCGAACAGGCATAGCGCGGATTGTCGAACGGCGCGAAACAGATGAACAGCCCGTGGTCGCGATATTTCCAGGGCGCGCTGCGTTTGCCGTTGGACACACTGAGGCTGACGACCTGTGCGGTACCGGTCTTGCCCGCCATCAGCACGTCGTCGAGCGGCAGCCGGGCGCGACCAGCGGTCCCGCGGCCGTTTACCACTTCGCTCATTGCCTCGCGAACATAGGCGATATGGTCGTCGGTGAAGCCTAGCGAAGGCGCGGGCTTGCGTGTTCCACCCATCAGCAGGTGTGGCATCAGCTTGCGCCCGGTGGCGAGCCGCGCCGCCATCACCGCCAGCTGCAGCGGGTTGGCAAGATAATAGCCCTGACCGATCGAGCTGTTGACGGTGTCGTAGGTCTGCCACTTGCGCTTGTATTTCTTTTCCAGCCAGGCCGGGCTCGGGACGGTGCCAAAAAACTGGCTCGAGACCGGCAGCGGAAACTCCTGGCCCATGCCGAGAAGCTTGGCGTAGTCCGCGACCTTGGCAAAGCCCACCTGTTGCGCGAAATGGTAGAAATAGCTGTCACAGCTCTGGTAGATGCCCTTGGCCATATCCACCTGTCCGTGGTTGCCCCAGCAGTGGAAAAAGCGGTTGCCGATGCGACGACCACCGCCACAGATGATGGTATCGGAGGGTTGAACCCCCGCTTCAAGAAACGCCATGGCGTGCATCGGCTTGACCGTCGAACCGGGCGGATAGAGGCCCTTGAGGATCTTGTTGCGCAGCGGCACATGATCGTCTTCGGAGAGCATGCCCCATTCGACCGTGCTGATGCCGTCCGAAAAGCTGTTCGGGTCGAAGCTTGGCATCGACGCCATCGCGAGTATGTCGCCGCTATGGGTGTCCATCACCACCACCGAACCGGATTCGGGGCCGAGACGGCGTGCGGCATATTCCTGGAGATCAACGTCGAGAGTCAGTTGCAGCGGTTTGCCCGGAACGTCGGGGCGGGTGTTGAGTTCACGGACGATCTTGCCGCGCGCGGTGACCTCGACGCGTTTTGCGCCGGGTTCGCCCTGCAATCGATCCTCGAAAATCTTTTCCAGAGCATCCTTGCCGATCTTGTAACCCGGCGTGATCAATATCGGGTCCGGATTTTCCTTATAATCCTCTGCCGAGGCAATGCCGACATAGCCGACCAGATGGCCGACCGCGGGGCCGGTCGGATAATTGCGCGAGAAGCCCTGACGCGGCGACACACCGGGCAGATCAGGCAGGCGGACGCTGACCGCGGCATATCGTTCCCAGTCCAGTCCCGCTGCCACCTGCACGGGTTGAAAGCTGCTGGCCTGTGCCAGTTCCCGGTTGATCCGCTGCAATTCTTCCGGTTCGAGCGACAGCAGTTCCGCGAGGGTGGCGACGGTTTTCTTTTTGTCGCGCAACCGGTCCGGGATGATATCAACACGAAATTCGGTCTTGTTATTGGCTATCGGCTTGCCATTGCGATCGATGATCCAGCCCCGGCGAGGCGGAACCAGCGTCAGATTGACCCGGTTGCTTTCCGATAACAGCTTGTACCGTTCGTTTTCGGCGACCGAGATATAGGCCATCCTGGTCGCCAGCAGCACACCAACGCCAATCTGCAGTCCGCCGACCACGGTTGCTCGCCGGGTGAAGGTCATCCCCTGCATGGCGCCGCTGATCGTTTTGGTCGGTCTCATGAAGCCACCCGCCAGTTGTCAATGGCACCGATCAGCCGGGCGACAAACGGATAGAGCAGGATCGACAGCAGGATCTGCGGCACCAGCAAGTCGATCCGCAGGAGGTTGGATTGAAAATCGACGATCAGCATACCGCCTAATAGCACAATTATGATCGCGGTGGAGGCGATAAGCCAATCTTGCCAATAGTCGCGACGCACCGCTTTGCGGTCGACGGTTTCGAGCAGGATGAAAATGACCGACCAGAGAAACGCGGCGCTACCGAACGGCTGGCCACTGAAAATATCGTCGATCATACCGAGCGGAAAACCGGCCCAGACCGCCCAATAGCCAGGCCGGATCAAACGCCAGGCCAGAACCACCAGCAAACCCATCGGCGGCAGGATCGGATAGTCGGTGATAATCGGCAGGGCAGTGATCATCGAACCGATGACAACGGTCAGCGGTGGTATCATCTTGATCCGCAACTGGGAGGGTTGCCGGCCAATCCTGGATTGACGGGATCGGGGCACTATTCGCCGGCTTCCTCTTCGACGTCGGTCGCGACATCTTTTTCGATCTGGCGGATCGTCTCGGCCTGGAAAATGGGCTGGACGATCGCGTGGCTGACCTTGGCAGGATTGGCCAACACCCGGCCAATCGCGCCGGTTTCGGTTTTGCGAATGACAATCGCCACGGGAATCCCCGGACTATACAGCCCGCCGCTGCCGGAGGTGATCATCAGATCACCGGCCTTGAAGGGATTGGAACCGATATTGATCGGCTGAATGTCAACCGTGCCGTCGCCGCGACCGGTGGCAAAGGCGGGCAGGCTGTCGCTGGCCCGCTGCACTGGCGTGACATTCTTGCCATCCGATACCAGCAATACCCGGGCGGTCGTCGGACCGGTTTCCAATATCCGGCCGACCAGACCTTCCGGCGAGCGAACCGGCTGGCCGGATTCCAGCCCGCTGTTGCTGCCGACGCCCAATGTCGCAATCCGGCGCGAACTGGACGCGGTTGAGCTGATCAGGCGCGCCATGGCGATCGAATCGGGAACTTCCTCGTTCAGCTTCAACAGCCGCCTGAGGCGTTCATTTTCTTGTCTCAGGGCACGAGCTTCCAGG
>JAGPVK010000178.1 GCA_018067055.1 Sphingomonadales bacterium
CGTCCTTCATTTCGACTTCCATATGGCCGTGCGGGGCGTCGTCATAGCCGAACACGGGCAGGTGACGGATGATGTTCACGCCGGGTGCGTCAGTCGGCATCAGAATCTGGGATTGCTGCGTATAACGGCTGCCCTCGAATGTGGTCTTGCCCATCACGATGGCGATTTTGCAGCGCGGGTCGCCGAGACCGGATGACCACCATTTGCGGCCGTTGATGACATATTCGTCGCCATCGCGGACGATCGCGGTTTCGATATTGGTCGCATCGGATGATGCAACCGCAGGTTCGGTCATCAGGAAGGCAGAGCGGATTTCACCGTTCATCAGCGGACGGAGATATTGCTCTTTCTGCTCCAGGGTGCCGTAACGGTGGAATACTTCCATATTGCCGGTGTCGGGCGCGGAGCAGTTGAACACTTCGGAAGAAAAGCCGACGCGGCCCATTTCTTCGGCGCACAGCGCATATTCGAGGTTGGTGAGGCCCGGGCCTTCAAATTCGAATGCATCATCGACATGCGGCAGGTTCGGGTTGGATGGCGGCATGAACAGGTTCCAGATGCCGGCTTCCTTGGCCTTTTTCTTTTCTTCTTCGACGACCTGCAGAACTTTCCAGCGCTCGCCGGTCGATTCTTCTTCGTGGAAGTCAGCCATGCGGGGACGGAGGTGAGTCTCGATATGATCGCGCACCCGGTTGCGCCAATATTCCTGCTTTTCAGTGAGATCAAAATCCATACCCAAGTCCTTTTCTTTTTTAACTATGCGATTAACTTATCAGACGTGCCGAAGGCTTGCTACCCTGAAACCACTAGTCCGGTGATATTATTCTTCAGCCATTGCGCGTGCCGCCATCCGTTTTCGATGATCATCCTCTCCGAGCGGAAATTTTGTATAGGCCCACGCCCCGATCAGTGCCAAAATTGTCGCGATGATCAAATAGATGAAGGCAAGGCTATCAATGATATTGCCATCCACCGTGCCCGGCTCGGCCCCTCTCGGGATGCCGACAAAGGCAATAATCTGACTGGCCAGCAAAATACCCAGGCCGTTCACCACTTTTTGCATGAAGAACATGCCGGATGAGAACAGGCCTTCGGAGCGCTTGCCGGTATCATGCTCATATTGGTCGGTAACATCGGCGATCATCGACATCGTCAGGATCATCGCGGCGATGCTGCTCGCTGTTGCCACCAGCAGCAACGCAAACAGGATCGGGATCATCAATTCCTCACCAGGCAACGGAAAGATATTGGCGATGCGGAGCCAGTATGGCGCAGTCCCGACTGTGAGGGCGACGAGCGTAAGGATGGATGCGGCTCGCGCCTTGCCAAGTTTCATCGACACGGGCGTGACCATGACAAACGCCAGCGTTGCTGCCCCGAACAACATTATCGAATAAGCGGTAAAATCGGGCTGCCTGAATTCCCAGACATGGGTGAATAGATAAGGTGACAGCGCAAACACCAGCCATTGATTGGTGAATGCAAAAACGCCCGCCAGCATCAACAGCATGAACGGCCGATATCTGAAGGTTGCGAAAATCTCCGACAGCGATTCTGCGGCTTTTGGAAAAGACTTGGCTTTTCGATAGGTGGCAACGACACGTTTGTGCGTACCCAATGCGGAGATCAATACCGCCGCAAACATCACGCAGGCACCGAAAATCGCATAGCCTTCATAGCCGTCGCGGTTGAGCAATCCGATCGGATATTCCTCTGAAGGAACAAAGAAAATTGCATAAGCGAGGAACATGATGAACAGGCCTCCGCCCCAGCCGAACAGGAAGCGGTAACGCATGATTGCCGTGCGATCATGATAATCGCTGCTCAATTCCGGCAGCAAAGCGAGCGCCGGCACTTCATAGGCTGAAAATGCCATGCGGACGAGTAACGCGGTCCCGAACAGATAGAAGAACAGTCCGGTTTGTCCCAGTTCCGGGGGTTGCCACAGCAGCAGCCAAGCGACAATGATAGGGATTGCTGCTCCGTATAGCCATGGATGGCGTCTGCCGATCGGCGTCCGGGTGCGATCGCTGAACTGGCCGACCGCCGGATCGATAAAAGCGTCGGCGATCAGGGCCAGTGCAATGGCCAGTCCGACCAGACCGGCACCAAGCCCGATGACCTGCTCATAATAGAAAAGCAGGAATGTGGCGAAGCCGTTATCCTTGATCCCGTAACCGATCGACCCGGAACCATAGAAAAGCTTCGATTTCAGCGGCAGCTTGTCCGAAGTCGCGCTCAACGCAGATGCTCCGGCAGAATCGCATCGAGCATGCCGGGTGTTTCGGGATCCCAGCTGCCCCGGGTGCCGACGAGCAAGCCGCCATCGACCAGCAAATGGGTGCCGGTGACAAAGCCGGCCGCATCCGAGGCGAGATAGGCCGCCGCTTCGGCAATATCATTGGGCACGCCAGGGCGGGCAACCGGCTGCACAGCGGCAGCGGCCTGACCAAGGAACGTGTTTATCTCCTGGGTCTCTTCCTTGTTGGCCCCGACTGTTGCTGCGAAAATATTGGTCTGGATGAAGCCCGGGCAAATCGCGTTCACGCGGATCTTACATTGGGCAAGCTCAGCTGCCGCGACCTTGGTCAGATGCAGCACACCGGCCTTGGCGGTAGAATAGGCAATCGGGCCATAGCCTGCCTGAAATGCACAAATGGAGGCGGTGTTGACGATTGCTCCTCCGCCGCGTTTTTTCAGATGCGGCGCGGCGTGGCGGATACCCATGGCTACGGATTTCAGCAGCAGCGCCATGGCGAAATCCCAGTCGTCGCCGCTGATCTCGTCAATCGGTGCACGAGGGCCGCCCGCTCCGGCATTGTTGAACACGATATCGATGCCGCCGGTCTGCTCCGCCGCATAGTCCATCAGCGCCTTGATGTCGGCTTCCCGGGTTACATCAGATTTCTTGAACAGTAAGCTCTCGCCCAGCGCCGCCATCATCGCGGTGCCTTCCGTTTCATCGATATCGCCCATGACCACGGTGGCGCCTTCGCGCAGAAAAAGCTCGACGCTGGCGCGTCCAATGCCCGATGAACCGCCGGTTATCACCGCGGTTTTGCCTTCAAATCGCATCCTCTTGCGCTCCCTTTTGTTTTCAGCATTAAAGCGGTGATGCTTTTGGGCGTCAATCACTTGTGCTAGCCAATCTTGTTTCCGTTACGGAATTCATATGATCGGTCGGTCGTGGTAAAATTTTACGCCAGATTCTCCGATTATTTTTGGTTTCAGACCAAGGGAATCATTGAATCGATTGACGAAAATATGATAGTCCAACTTTAATTGATCAATTAAAAGGAAATTCGTGATGTCCGATCTTGAAACCTTCCGCGCGGAAACGGCGGCCTGGCTCGAAGCCAATTGCCCGCCAGAAATGCGCGAACCGATGGTTGACGAAAGCGATGCCGTTTGGGGCGGGCGCAATCCGACTTATAAGCCCGGACAAAAAGAGTGGCTGGACATCATGGCCGCGAAAGGCTGGACGGTGCCCGACTGGCCAAAGGAATATGGCGGCGGCGGATTGTCGCGGGCCGAAGCAAAAATTCTCGGCCAGGAAATGGCGCGGCTCAAATGCCGGTCGCCGCTGTCGAGCTTTGGCATCTGGATGCTTGGCCCCGCGCTGCTGCATTTCGGTACCGAAGCGCAGAAGAAACATTTCCTGCCACCGATCGCGCGCGGTGAAATCCGCTGGTGCCAGGGCTATTCCGAGCCCGGCTCCGGTTCCGATCTCGCCTCGCTGCAGACCAGCGCCGTTGATCAGGGCGATCATTTTCTGGTCAATGGCCAGAAAATCTGGACCAGCTATGCC
>JAGPVK010000187.1 GCA_018067055.1 Sphingomonadales bacterium
TGTCCGCCTGCGGAAGCGGCGGCGACAGCGTGTCAAATAGCGGTGAGTCAGTGAAGCCTTCAACCATCGATGGTGCGATTGAAAAGCCGTCCCTGAAGCTCGGCTTCATCAAGCTCACCGATATGGCACCGCTGGCTATCGCCAAGGAAAAGGGTTTTTTTGCGGAAGAAGGATTGAACGTCACGCTGGAACCGCAGGCCAACTGGAAAGTGCTGCTGGACGGTGTCATTGGCGGGCAGCTTGACGGCGCGCATATGCTGGCCGGCCAGCCGCTCGCTGCGACGATCGGCTATGGCACCAAGGCTGATCTCATTGCTCCGCTCTCGCTTGATCTCAATGGTAATGCGATCACCCTGTCCAACAGGGTCTGGGCCCAGATCGAGCCGGGCCTGAAGAAAAATACCGACGGGAAGCCGCAGCATCCGATCAGTGCTTCCGCCCTTAAGCCGGTTATCGCAAGCTACAAGGAGCAGGGAAAGCAGTTTAAAATGGGAATGGTTTTCCCCGTTTCCACGCATAATTATGAATTGCGCTATTGGCTGGCGGCTGGCGGTATCGAGCCGGGCTATTACACGCCCGGCGATGTCGGCGGTACGGTCGGTGCGCAGGCGGCTTTGTCCGTAACGCCCCCGCCGCAGATGCCTGCCACGATGGAAGCCGGCACGATTGACGGCTATTGCGTCGGCGAGCCCTGGAATCAGGCGGCGGTGCAAAAGAAGATCGGCGTTCCGGTGATCACCGATGATGATATCTGGAAAAAGAACCCGGAAAAAGTCCTCGGATTGCGCGAAGATTTTGCCGAAAAATATCCTGCCACCACAGCTGCCATGTTGCGGGCAATAATCAAGGCACAGCAATGGCTGGATGTTGATGGTGGCAAGAACCGCGCAGAGGCGGTGAAAATCCTGGCGCGATCCAATTATGTGGGCGCGGACGAAGCCGTAATCGGCGCCTCGATGACCGGTCAATTTACCTTCCAGGCTGGTGACACGCGGCCCGCGCCGGACTTTAACATCTTCTTTAACGACTATGCGGGTTATCCCTTCTACTCCGACGCGATCTGGTATCTCACCCAGATGCGGCGCTGGGGCCAGATTGCCGATGACCAGAGCGATCAATGGTATTTCGAGACAGCGAAGGCTGTCTATCGGCCGGACCTGTATCTCGCGGCAGCAAAGAAACTGGCGGACGAAGGCGCGATCCCTGCAGAAAGCATCCCGGAAACAGACGGCTTCAAAGACCCGCAATCGGGCTTTATCGACGGCATCGTTTATGACGGCAAAGCGCCCAACGCCTATCTGGCGAAATTCCCTATCGGTTTGAAAAAAGGTCAAAAAGTGACTGCTGCCGGCGTCAAATAAGCTTCTGATGAATAAAGGAAACAAAGACATGGCGACCGTCATTGTAGATAAGGTTCACAGCGATAATAGCGGGGTTTCTCCGGCAAAAGGGAAAGCTGGCGTTTCAGATGTTTCGGTCGATCCGATTGCATCCGCAAAGCCGCACCCCAAGGCTGAAAAAAGCTGGCCGATTGAACCGAAGAAAATCCTTGCATGGCTGAAAGGTCTTGCCGCTCCGACTATAGGGATAGTGGCTTTTCTGGCCTTATGGGCGGCACTGGCACCGCAGGTCGATACGTCGCTCGGCAGCCTTCCGGGGCCGGTCGAAGTTTCCGCTCAAGGGGTTTCGCTTTTCGAGGAATGGTCCGCTGCACAAGACCGGAAAGCGGAATTTTATGCGGCGCAGGATGCTCGCAATGAAGCAGCGATTGCCAGTGGTGGCGAAACGCGGAATTTTGAATATAGCGGTTCTCCAACTTTTCTGGATCAGATCTGGACATCTTTGGCGACGGTTGCCCTGGGATTTTTTCTGGCGACAATCATTGCCGTTCCGCTCGGCCTGATCTGCGGTCTTTCGAAAACATTCAACGCCGCGATCAACCCGATCGTGCAGATCATGAAGCCGGTCAGTCCGCTGGCGTGGCTTCCCATTGTCACCATGGTGATTTCGGCAACGATGACCGATCCCGATCCGACTCTGCCGAAAAGCTTTGTAATATCGGCGATCGTCGTGATGCTTTGTTCGCTCTGGTCGACGCTGATTAATACCGCCATCGGCGCGGCATCCATCGACAAGGATTTGATGAACGTCGGCAAGGTGCTTCGCCTTGGCTGGTTTGCCAAACTCACTCGCCTGGTTCTTCCCTCGGCGCTCCCGTATATTTTTACCGGCATGCGCCTGTCGCTTGGCGTGGGCTGGATGGTGCTGATTGCTGCCGAAATGCTCGCGCAAAACCCGGGGCTCGGCAAGTTCGTCTGGGACGAGTTTCAGAATGGATCCAGCCAGTCGCTCGCCCGGATCATGTTCGCGGTCATCGTCATCGGCCTGATCGGCTTCCTACTCGACCGGATCATGATGCTGCTGCAAAATTTCGCCAGCCGCAACCGCACGGTTTGAAGGGAAGAACATGCCAAATCCTCCGCCAATTTTATCACTGAACAACGTCAGCAAGTCCTTTGTCGATGGATCAGGAACCAGTACCGACGTGCTCGACAATATCAGTCTTGATGTCGCAGATGGAGAGTTTGTCGCCATTCTCGGGTTTTCCGGTTCCGGCAAGACCACATTGATTAATTGCATCGCCGGTCTGGCCGAAGCCAATAGCGGTGAAGTGCTGGTCAAGGGCGAGTCATGCAAAGGTCCCGGTAAAGATCGTGGCCTGGTTTTCCAGA